>NZ_DASYDG010000025.1:0-70782 GCF_036499745.1 Pinirhizobacter sp. | reverse complement strand
ACCCCTACAGTTTTCACCGCTACCACCTCAAGGTAGTGCGTCTACCAATTCCGCCACCTGGGCTAAACTTTTCGAACCGCTATTTTACTTCTTTGCGGGCTCCTGGGAAGCCGGCGGGACGTCCTTCTGCGCGGGTGCGGCGCTAGGGACATCGGAGTTGTTGTTGACAGGCGCCGGGTTGACCGGCTTGGGCACATCGTTCACGGCCTTGGCGGCACTGGTGGACGTGGCCGCTGCCGGCGAGGCGCCACCCATCAGGCCGAGATCAGCCGTGGGATGCGGGGTGGTGCCGCGACCGAGGTAGATTCCCATGCCGAGGCTAAGCAGGAAGAACAGGGTGGCCAGCACGCCGGTGGCGCGGGTCATGAAGCTGGCCGAACCGCGGGCACCGAACACGGTGGACGAGGCACCGCCGCCGAAGCCGGAACCTGCGTCGGCACCGGCGCCGCGCTGCAGCAGGATCAGGACGATCATGGCTGCGGCAATCAGGATGTAGAAGACGCTGAAGATAATGAACATAGTTGCTCTTGCCGGTCGCGCTTAGCGCGCCGCGGCGCAAATCGCCAGGAAATCGGAGGCGGCCAGGGAAGCACCGCCGATCAGCCCACCGTCCACGTCCGGCTGCGCGAACAACTCCGCCGCATTGGCCGGTTTGACGCTGCCACCGTATAGGACCCGGGTGAGACCGGCGATATTAGCATCCTCATGCGCCAGTTGGCTACGGATGAATGCATGCACTTCCTGGGCCTGCTCGGGGCTGGCCACCTTTCCCGTGCCGATGGCCCAGACCGGCTCATAGGCCAGCACGGCGTTTTCGAAGGTGGCGATGCCGTTGGCCGTGACCACCGCATGGATCTGCTCGCCGATCACTTCCTGGACCCTGCCCGCCTCGCGCTCGGCCAGGGTCTCGCCCACGCACAGAACAGGGGTAAGGCCTGATTTTTGCGCCGATGCAAACTTGCGGGCTAGCATCTCGTTAGTCTCGGCGTGGTATTCCCGGCGCTCGGAATGCCCCACAAGCACCCAGCGGGCGCCCACGTCGTGCAACATGTCGGCCGAGACGTCCCCGGTGAAGGCACCGGTGCCGTCACGCTCGGCCAGGTCCTGGGCGCCGACCATCACCGATGAACCCTCGCACAGCCGCACCACCTCGCTGATATAGACGCTCGGCGGGCACAGGATGATCTCCGGGCCAACGGGATTGGCGGCAAGTATCTGGCCGACCAGTTCCCTGGCCATGGCACGCGAGCCGTGCATCTTCCAGTTTCCGGCAACGACTTTCCTGCGCATGGCCAGCATCCCGCGGGTTCAAAGGGGGCCGAGGATAGCCCCGGGCCGGGGCCACGTCACCTTCGCTCGATCTAAGCGGGGTTCAGCCCCGCAATTGACCTTACCGGTCGCGGCTTCGATGATCGCCCGATGCATTTACGAAAATTTCTGCTTGTATCCCTCCTCTTCCTGTCCACGGCCAGCGCCCTGGCCCAGGACACTCCTGCCTCGAGCAGCTCGGCCCCGGCCACGCCCGACCAGTTGCTGGACCAGGCCCGCGGCCAGGTGGACGAGATCAACAAGGCGCTGAAGGACGGTGAGCTCAAGGAAGGCGTCGATATCGAGGACCTGCGCAGCAAGGCTACCCAGGCCCAGGCGGACGCCCAGCAGGCCGCGCAGGCACTGACACCGCAGGTGGAAGCGGTGACCCAGCGGCTCACCGACTACGGACCCGCCCCGGCCAAGGGCACCTCCGAACCGTCCGATGTCACCACCGCCCGGCGTGACCTGCAAAAGCAGCACGATGCCCTCGACGCCCAGGTGAAGCTGGCCCGCGACACCGCCACGCAATCCACCCAGCTGGCCACCCAGTTGGTGAACATCAAGCGCCAGCAGTTCCAGTCGCGGCTGGCCAGCCGCTCGGACTCCCCCCTGACCCGGGAATTCTGGACCGGGCCTGCCGACAGGTTCGCGCGCGATCGCTCCTTGCTGCGCCAGTTGGGCAGCGACATCAGCGACGATATGCATACGCTGATGACGCCGCCGAACCGCACGCCTTTCATCAGCCTTGCACTGGCCGGCCTGCTGCTGGTAACCGTGGCCCGCTGGCTTATCGAGCGCACGGTATTCCGACTCACCACCAATCGCGTGCCGGCGGGCAAGCTGCGGCGCTCGTCGATGGCGGTGGGGATCTCACTGGTGGCGACGCTCACCACCGGTTTCGGGGCCCTGCTGTTCTCGCTGGGCATGACCTGGCACAAGGCCATCTCCGACGACGTCACCGCGCTGGCGCACCACTTCGTTACCGTGGTGTTCTACGCAGCGTTCATCGCCGGTATGTCCCGCGCGCTGATTTCGCGCAAGCGCCCATCGTGGCGACTGCCCCACCTGTCGGACGAACTGGTGGAGAAGGTCTGGTACCTGCCTCGACTCATCGCACTGGCCGGTTTCATCATGATCTTCGGCTATCGCGTGAACACGACGATTGGCGTGAGCGTGGCTGCCACGGCGATGCTTAATTGCTTCAGCGCACTCCTGATCAGCGGCCTGTTCGGCTTCGGGTTGGTGCAACTGGCGCGCGCCCACCGGGCCCCGATCGAAAGCGGTGAACGTCCACCACCCCGGCCGGTGTGGGCGAGCCTGTTGGTGATCGCAGCGTCCATCGCGGTGGTAGTCACCTGGATCGCTGCGCTGCTCGGTTATGTGAGCCTGGCTTTGACCATCGCTGTACAGATGATCTGGATCAGTATGGTGGGAGCGGGCGTCTTTCTACTGGCGCACCTGGCCGATGATCTCTTCGACACCCTGCTTTCATCCAAAAGCCACCTGGGACAGCGCGCGGTGCACGCGCTGGGTATCGAACCGAACAAGCTCGACCAGCTCTCGGTACTGGCGGCCGGCATTGCACGCGTGGTGCTGTTCCTGGCCGGCCTGTCGGTGTCCACGCAGCTCTTCGGCACCGGCCCCAGCGATGTCCTGGCCTTCACCAGTCGATTTACCCATGACATCACGCTTGGCAACGAGCTGAAGATCAAGCCGGGCAATATCATCGATGCGATCTTCGCTTTCATCGTCGGCATGATCGTGGTGCGGGTGTTGAAGCGCTGGATGGAAGACAAGCTGCTTCCGCAGACATCGATCGACGTGGGCATGCGCAGTTCCATCACCACCTTGCTGGGCTACCTCGGTGGCGTGGTGGTGTTCGCCATGGCCATGCTTACCCTGGGCCTGTCGGTTGCCAATGTCACCTGGGTGGCAAGCGCGCTGTCGGTCGGCATCGGCTTCGGCCTTCAGGCGATCGTCTCGAACTTCATCTCCGGACTGATCCTGCTGGTGGAGCGGCCGGTGAAAGTGGGCGACTGGGTAGTGCTGGACGACGCTGAGGGCGACATCCGGCGGATCAACGTGCGCGCCACCGAGATCCGCGTGGCTGACCAATCCACGGTGATCGTGCCCAACTCGTTCCTGATCACCAAGACGGTGCGCAACATGACCCTGGCCAACCCCCAGGGACGCGTGCTGATCAAGCTGCCGATGCCGCTTGATACCGACGCCGGCAAGGCGCGGGAGCTGATGCTTACCGCCATGCGCGAGCACCCGTCGGTGCTGGAAACGCCAGCGCCGGGTGTCACCCTGGACAGTGTTGACCACACCGCGATGACGTTCGTCGCTACGTGTTTCGTCGATGGGCCGCGCGCTGCGGGCGGGGTGAAGAGCGATCTTCTGTTTGAGATCCTGAAGCGACTGCGTGATGCGGCGATTCCGTTGATCCGGCCGCAGGACATGGTGATTCGCGGGGGCGCGATGCCGGATGGGGCTGGCGAAAGCACGCCGTAGTGATAGATTGCGAAAAACCCTACGCGGGTCCCAGACGGTTACGATTTCAAGTAGCGGCGTGCGATGACAAAATCCAAACACCCCAGATCATCGAAGCGAGGCAATCGCGTGCTCCCATGCAGTATCCAGATCCCCGAGGCCGTCTACTTATCCGCAGCTGAGCTTTCGCCGGACGACCAAAGGCGCCTGGACAATCTTCGTGCCGAAGTGCAGAAGGGCATTGATTCCGCGGAGGCCGGTCGATTTGTGAGGTTCACCTCAGCCAAAGAAATGTGGCTATATCTTGAGCGTTTGACAGAGAATACCTTGACGTCAACAAAATCTGCCCCACCGCCTCGATAGCCCAGCACTCACATGTCGACATGGACCGTCGATCTTATGGAAGATCGCGGCACCTGGTCATTTTTCGTGTCATTAGCTTCGAGCGTCGCGCGATTGAAGTCCTTCGGGTACTTCATGACGCGACAAACCTCAAGAATCGGATGGCGTCACGTTGATGCATCACTTAACCGGCACAAGCCGAAGATCCTGGAAGTCGAAACTGAAATCGGTCAGCGACGACGCCGCCTCCATCCGCACTTCGCGAATGTTGCCGTCCACGCCAAGGTTGAACGTGACAAACGCATCGCCATTGAGCGAGCGGTCATCCCACTTCACCAGGAAGGTATCGTGTGACCAGGGCTCCATGTTGCCGGTGAGCTGTGCCGTCTTGCTGAAGGTCATGCGCAGCTTACCGCCCTTCTCGGCCACCTGGACATCGCCGTACCAGGGATCGCGATAGGTGCCGGCGTACTTCGCCAGCGGCAGCGACGGCTTCGATGCCTTGTCCCGTGCCGCCACGTGCTTTTGCCAGCCCTCGTCGGCCTTGCCCTCGGTCTTCTTTACTGCCGCATTGTAGGCTGCAGTCCAGTCCTTCTTCGGCGCATCCATATAGGCATCGAGGGCGCGCATGGTCACGGCCTGGAAGGCGGCGCCGCTTTCGGCATTGGTAAGCACCACCACGCCGAGCTTCATGTCGGGCACGAGGGTTACGCGCGATACCTGGCCGGGCCAGCCACCGGTGTGCCAGACAAGCTTGTGGCCACGATAGTCGGAAACGAACCAGCCCTCGCCGTAGCCTGAGAAATTCGGTTTGGCAGAAGCGAGCTCCGGCACCACCGGATCGTTGATCGGGATGGGCGTGAGCAGCGACCACATTTCCTTCTGGCGCTCGGCACTGAACAGGCGTTTCTCGTTGCCCTGCGCGTCCTTGCCGATCACGCCGCCATCGAGCTGCACCCGCATCCAGATGGCAAGGTCGTGCACCGACGAATAGATGCCGCCGGCGCCTGGATTGTTGTCCCAGGCCATCGGCTCCACCGGTTTCAATTCCTTGAAGTTGAACTTGGCATGGCCCACGGCCACGTCGTCGTCGCCCTTCATCGACAGGTAATTGGGCCGGGTTTCGGTCATGCCCAGCGGCTGGAAGATACGCGAGCTGACGAAATCGGCCCACGACTTTCCGGACACCTGCTCGATCACCAGGGTCGCCACCGCGAACAGGATGTTGTCGTAGGCATAGGTGCTGCGGAAGCCATTGGCGATGGGCACGTGGCGCAGATGCTCGACCACTTCCTTCGTGCTGTAGCGGGTGGCCGGCCAATACAGAAGGTCGCCCGCGCCAAGGCTCAGGCCGCTGCGGTGCGCCAGCAGATCGCGGATGCGCATCTCGCGCGTCACGTAGGGGTCGGACATCTGGAACCAGGGAAGGCGATCCACCACCCGATCGTTCATGTCGATCTTTTTCTCGTCGGCAAGGATCGACAGCGCCGCGGAGGTAAAGGCCTTGGTGTTCGAGGCAATGGCGAACATGGTGTGCGCATCCACCGGCGCGGGCGAGCCCATCTTGCGTACACCGGAACCCTGTTCCAGCACTACGTGGCCATCCTTGATGATCGCCACGCCGATGCCCGGGACATCGAAGGTCTTGCGCACGTTGTCCACGTAGGCGTCGAAATCGGCCAGTTGCGCCGGGCGCGCGGCTGGCGCCGGTGTTGCCACCGACGACAAGGCTGCCGGGGCCGCCTGGAAGGCGAACGACGCTAGCGGGGTGGCGAGGGCAAGCGCGGCGGCGACGTGCGCGGCGAGGCGGTGGCGGATCATGCTCGTGTCCCCTTGGGCTGCAAAGGGCGCCACTATAGGCATGACCTGCCGGCCGGCGCCATGCGCCGAAGGTTTACCCGCGTTTCTGGCTGAAGACCACGCTGCCCAGGATCACCACACCGGCCACGGCCATGGTGACGGTGAGCGCCTCGCCCAGGAACAACCATGCCCAGGCCACGCCAAACAACGGCACCAGGTAGGTGGCCACCGAAGCGCGCGGTGCACCGATGCGCTGGATCAGGCGGAAGTAGAAGGCGTACGCCAGGCCCGTGCTAAGGATGCCCAGCGCCGTGGCGCAGGCCCAGGAGTGCATCGGGATGGGCGTGGAAGGCCACGTGGCGATGGCCAGTGGCGCGGTAAGGATGGCGGCGCACAGCAGCGTACCGGCAGCTACCGCGGTCGCAGGCAGGTCGCTCAGATAGCGCTTGACGATGTTGCCGCCCAGGCCATAACAGAAGGACGCGGCGGCACCTGCAAGCGCGGCGGGCGCCACGTTGGCGCCGGCTGTGCGGCCGCTGGCCAGCACGACCACGCCTGAGAATCCCACCAGCAGTGCCAGTGCCTTACGCGGGCCGATCTTTTCACCGAAGGCCACGAAGGCCACCAGGGATGAGAACAGCACCGTTGCACTATTGGCGATGGCGCCGATACCGGCCGGAGCACGTTCGGCGCCCCAGGCAAACAATGCGAACGGCGCCGCGGCGCTGATCAGTCCGGCGATGAACAACTTGCCCACATGGGCCAGGGTGATGCGGCTGCGCACCTTCCACAGGAACGGCAGCAGGATCGCCGAGCCCAGCATCAGGCGCGTGAGCACCAGGGGGAATGGTCCGAAGTCGTTGGCCGCGATACGCATGAACAGGAACGACCCGCCCCAGATGGCGCCGAGCAGGGTGAGTTCGACCGGGGTGCGCCAGTCGCGCAACGGGGCGTCGATGGCGGAAGGAACGGCGGGGATGCTGGAGGCTGCCGTGGTCATGACGAAGCTCGCTTGTGGCTATGCGCTATTTTCGCAGGTGCAAGAACACAGACAAGCGCAAGATTCTTGTTCCACACACGCGTATGATTTGTGGCTGGAGGAATTTCGATGCGCTCTGCCCTGTTGCCTGCCCTGGCCGCGTTCGCCTCCGCGGCACGCCACCAGAATTTTGCCCATGCTGCTGAGGAACTGCACCTGACGGCCAGTGCCGTTAGCCATCATGTGCGCAAGCTCGAGGCCACCCTGGGTGTCTCACTGTTCCAGCGCCATGCGCGTGGCGTGGCACTTACGCCCGAGGGGCGCCTGCTGGCCGACGCCACGGGCTCCGCCCTGGCCGATATCGACGGCGTGCTCGACGGCCTGCGTCGCCACCGCCGCGACAGCACCCTGCGCATCACCGCCCTGCCCTCGTTCTCCAGCCGCTGGCTGATGCCGCGCATTGCCGCGTTCGTCGCCGCTCATCCGGAGATCCACGTGGCCATCGATACCGATCGCACTTTGGTGCGTTTCGACGAGGGCGGCCCCGACCTGGGCATTCGCTACGGCATGGGCCATTGGCAAGGGCTGGTGTCTCGCTTCCTGATGGACGAGACCCTGCTCGCCATGGCGTCGCCCGCCGTCGCAGCCACCGTAAAGACGCCAGCAGACGTCGCCAACCTGCCGCTGGTAACTGATATCGCCCCGGAAGGCTGGCGCGAGTGGTTCCGGGCCGCCGGGCTCAAGCCGCCGCGTTCGCCACGCATCCACACCATCAACGATTCAAGCGACGGACTAATCGCCGCCAGCCATGGCCTTGGTGTGATCCTGGCGCGAAGCCGCCTGGCGGCGAGTCACCTCGCCGACGGCAGCCTGGTGGCGTTGCCGGGGCCTGAAATGCCGGCGCGCTATGCGTACTACGTGGTGCATTCCGCCCACCGGGCGCCAAGTCCGGCGGCACTGGCCTTCATGGCGTGGGTCGAACGCCAGGTTTAAGCTGGCCAGTATCGAATCAAGTATTGAATCAACTTTTTGCATATATTGCTGTTTTATAAGACGTTTAGCTCGATAAATCGAATCAGCAATCGTGCTCCTGTTGGGCGAACCGGCCGCCCCGCGCTTTGGCTACCATCGCCCGTGAGTCCGTACGCCGTGCAACGGCTACTCCACCCCGACGAAACCGCCTGTCTGGTGCGCCCACAGGCGCGCATACAGGCCACCGCTTTCCACGAGTTCCGCGTGGGTACCGGTTTCCACCACCTTGCCCTGTTCCATCACGATCAGGCGATCCATGCGCGCGATGGTGGAAAGGCGGTGGGCAATGGCGATCACCGTCTTTCCTTCCATCAATGTTTCAAGGCTCTCCTGGATCGCCGCTTCCGCTTCGGAATCCAGCGCGGACGTCGCTTCGTCCAGCACCAGGATCGGCGCGTCCTTCAGCAGCACGCGGGCGATGGCGATGCGCTGGCGCTGGCCGCCGGAAAGCTTCACACCGCGCTCGCCGACGTGTGCCTCATAGCCGGTGCGGCCTTCGCCATCGTTCAAGGTGGGAATAAACTCATCCGCACGTGCCTTGCGCACCGCTTCACGCAGTTGCGCTTCGGTAGCATCGGGGCGGCCGTAGAGGATGTTGTCGCGGATGGAACGGTGCAGCAGCGAGGTATCCTGCGTTACCACGCCGATCTGCGAGCGCAGGCTTTCCTGCTCGACGTGCGCAATGTCCTGGCCGTCGATCAGGATGTGCCCGCTTTCCAGGTCGTACAGGCGCAGCAGCACGTTGACCGTGGTCGACTTGCCTGCGCCGGACGGACCCACCAGGCCGATTTTCTCGCCCGGCCGGATATTCAGGTCGAGGCCTTCGATCACCCCGCCCTGCTTGCCGTAATGGAAGCTGACACGGTCGAAACGGATACCACCCTGGGTAACTTGCAACGGCACGGCGTCGACGCGATCGACCACGGTGCGCTCCTGCGCGATGGTGGTGATGCCATCCTGCACGGTGCCGACATCCTCGAAGATGCCGTTGACCACCCACATGATCCAGCCGGACATGTTGTTGATGCGGATTACCAGGCCCACCGCCAGCGCCACCTCGCCCACGGAAACCGCGCCGCGCACCCACAGCCACAAAGCCAGGCCCGTGGTAGTGGCGATAAGGAAGCCGTTGAGCGTGGTGATGGATGCATCCATCGAGGTGACCATGCGCGAGGAGCGCCGGATCTTGCCCGTGAGTTCATCCAGGGCTTCCTTCGCGTAACTTTCCTCGCGATGGGTATGCGCGAACAGCTTGAGCGTGAGCACGTTGCTGTAACCGTCGACGATGCGCCCCATCAGCTTCGACCGGGCTTCCGACGCGCGCCAGGAGCGCTCCTTCACCCGCGGCACGAAGAATCGCAGCATCGCCACGTAAAAGGCGATCCACACCACCAGCGGGATCGCCAGCCAGACGTCGGCCCGGGCGAACAGGTAGATGGCGGTACCGGCGTAAACCGTGACGTACCAAATGGCGTCGACCACCTGCACCGCCGACGTGCGCAGCGACGCGCCCGTCTGCAGGATGCGCTGGGCGATGCGGCCGGCGAAATCGTTCTGGAAGAAACCCAGGCTTTGCTTGAGCACATAGCGATGGTGCTGCCAGCGCATCATGTTGGTGAAGCCCGGGGTAAGCGTCTGGTTGACCAGCAGGTCGTGCAGGAAGATGAAAAGCGGCCGCAGGATCAGCGTCACCACCGCCATCCACGCCAGGGTGCCCCCGTGGACGCGGAAGAAGTCCTTAGCTGGAGTCTTGCCCGCCATGTCGACGATGCGGCCGAGGAAGTCGAACAGCGCCACTTCCACGAAGGCCACCAGCAGACCCAGCACCAGGGCCGCGGCGAATATCTTCCACACCTGGCGCAGGTAATACACATAGAAGCGCACGACCGTCTTCGGCGGCACCTGGTCGGGTGCCTCGCGGAAGATGTCGATCAGGGATTCGAACCAGCGGAACATTGGCGGCATTGTAACCGCCATGGACAGCCGGGCGGTGTAGTCTGCGCACATCCCCGGCTGGCCCGGGGTCACCCCGTGCAGGAGACCACCATGCCCAGCACCATCATCCCCGGCCTGCGCTACCGCGACGCCCATGCCGCCATCGATTTCCTCTGCAAGGCCTTCGGCTTCGCGCGCCATGCCGTGCACGAGGGGGACGACGGAAGCGTGATGCATGCCCAGCTCACCTATGGCGATGGCATGATCATGCTGGGATCGGTGCGCAAGGACGACTCGCTGTACAGCCGGTTATCGGTACAGCCGGAGGAAATCGGCGGCCGGGAAACACAGTGTGCCTGCGTCACCGTGATCGATTGTCGCGCGCACTACGAGCACGCGAAAGCCGCTGGGGCGCGCATCGTCGATGAGTATGAGGAAAAACCCTACGGCGGGGCCGGCTATGCCGCCGCCGATCCGGAAGGTCACATCTGGTGGTTCGGCAGCTACGACCCCTGGGAGGAGCCCGCCGCGAACTGACGCCCGGGCCTGCGGGGCGGAACGGCGAAAGCTGACAGCATTCATCGTCGACTGCATGTTTCGATGTCCGTCCCCTCATTGCGAAGGAATGCGTCCATGCACCTGGCACGAATGCTCATGCTGGTCTTGCTCATGGGCGGCGTCACGCCCACGGTGGCTAACGCCGCGCAAAGCGTCCGGTTCGGATCGGCCCTGGTCATGGTGGGCGATACCGAGGCGAAGGTGCTGGCGGTGGCGGGCAAGCCGGTATCGCGTTCGTCCGTCAAGGCGACGCGCACCCAGTACCAGGGCTCGCGCCTTCAATTCATCGAAGGCAGCCGAACCATCATCATCGAAGTACGCGACGGCAAGGTCACGCGCATCGACCACAAGGGTTAGGGCCGATCGCGCTCGGGCAAAGCCCGGTCGATGCCAACGAACACCAGGCCCAATACCGCGAAAAGGCCGCCTGTCATCATGCAGTTCAGTGCCACCCGGGCCACGCCGAGCTGGCCGACGTCCACGAACGGGTATGGATACTCACCCGTTAATGCGCCACGCGCGATCGTCCACACCAGATAAACGGCGGGAAACACCAGCCAACGCAGCCCATCGCCCCAAGCTAGCCGCCGGTGCGGCGAAAACACCAGCCACGCCAGCACATAGGCCACCGGCACGGCATGGTGCAGTAGTTCGTCGGCCACTTTCTGCGCGCCCGTGGGTGACCACAACGGCGCCAGGACGATCGAATAGATCGCCCCGGTCACCGTGATGTACAACGCGGCCGCACCACGCCAGCGTGGCCGCGCCCGTGCCACCGCCATGGCGGCACCTATGCCCGCCACCAGTATGTTGCTCAAGATGGTGAAGAAGCTCAGAAACCGCAGCACGATCGCCGCCTCGCCACCCTCGCTGTTCCGCAGCATCAGCACCAGCTGCAACACCACCGCGAAGCCTGCCAGCAACGCCAGTAAGCCGCCGACGATGCGGTCGGCGGCATTCATCAGCGTACTGGGAACACGTTGTTGGCGCGGTCGCGATCGGGCAGCTTGTGGTCAGGATCGATGATGGCTCCGCGGATGGGTTTGTCACCCGGCACCAGCACATCGAACGTCACGTGCTGCTGCCAGGTTTCCACAGGCACGCGGATCGAGGTGCTGCTGCCATCGGTGAAGTCCACCTTCAAGGTGGCGGGCATCACCAGCTTGTCGTTGCTGGCAATACCCACCGAATGCTTGTCTGCGTCGATACCGGTCACGGCCAGGTCCAGCTGCCAGTTGTGCTCAAACCATCCACGCCAGAACCAGCCCAGGTCTTCGCCCGTCTCGCTTTCCATCAATCGAAAGAAATCCGACGGCGAGGGATGCTTATAAGCCCAGGTGGCGATGTACTTGCGGAAGGCCGGGTCGAAACGCTCAGGCCCAATGATCTCTTCGCGTAGCAGGACAAGGCCCAGCGCCGCCTTGAAGTACGTGGCCGGGTGGCGGTATTTCTCCTTGACCATATCCGCGCCCATCAGCAAGGGCGGCGCGTCCTTGTCCGCCAGCAGCGGCAGGATCTCATCCACCGGATTGCCGCCCTTGGGGGCGTATTCGCTGTCACGCTTGGGTGCGAATTCCCCGTGGTTGAAGTTATCGGCCTCGTAGACGTCGATGAACGTGTTGAAACCCTCGTCCATCCATGCATCGCGGCGCTCGTTGCTGCCCACGATCATCGGGAACCAGGTATGGCCGATCTCGTGCGCGGTGACCATGTGCAACGGCTTGGCCGGCGCTTTCATCGGGTCGAAGACGATGCCCGGGTACTCCATGCCGCTGGCCGCCGAACCTCCTTCGTTGATCGCCACCGGATACGGGTACGGATACCACTGGCGCGAGAAGTACTCCACCGACGATTTCATGAACTCGGTGCTGCGGCCCCACAGTGCCGGGGTGGCGCTTTCCACCGGATATACGCTCATCGCCAGCGCCGTTTTTCCTTCGGGCAGGTTGATGCGCGCGGCGTCCCATACATAGGCCGTGGATGCACCGAAGGCGACATCGCGGGAATTGGCCATCTTGAAATGCCAGGTAAGCGTGCCCGACTGCTTCGGACGACTGGAGGCCTGGGTCACTTCATCGGGCGTGCGGATCATCACCGTGGCGTCGCTGTGCCTTGCCTTGGCCAGGCGCTCACGTTGCGTTGCGGTAAGCACCTCGTCTGGATTCTGCAACTCGCCGGAGCCGGCAACGATCATGTTCCACGGAACGGTGATGAAGTAATCGAAATTCCCGTATTCGAGATAGAACTCACTGTTGAGGTAAGGTGCGGTATCCCATCCGCGCAGGTCGTCGTACACCGCCATGCGCGGATACCACTGCGCCATCTCGTAGATATTGCCGTTCTTGCTGGGGTCGAATCCGGTTCGCCCGCCGAAATTGCCAGGCAGCACGTAGTTGTAGTCGATGAGGATCTTGAGCTTGCCGCCACGCGCCTTCAGTGCCTCGGGAAGCACCAGCTGCATGCGCGTATCGGCGATGACGTATTTCACGTCTTTCGCGCCGTGGCCGTCGTCCACTTTCACTGAAGTAAAACGGTAGCCATCGGTGTGCTGCCGGCCGGTGCGCCCCGAGGTGAAATTCCCTCGGGCATCCTCGCGGAAGCGGTTCTGCTCCACCTGCAGCCAGAGTACGTCAAGCGCCTCCGGGCTGTTGTTGGTGTAGTCGATGGCGACCTTTCCATCGAGCGTATTGGCTACCGGATCAAGCGTGGCGTGGATCTGGTAGTCGGCGCGGTTCTGCCAGAACGCATGGCCCGGAACGCCGGCGGGCGAGCGCGTTTCGCCGGGCGGGTTCGGGTAGATGAAGGGCGCGAAGGCTTCGAGCGGGTTATAGGTAGAGGTCTGGGCGTGTGCGGCGCCGGCCAGGACGAGGGCCGCGGTGGCGGCGGAAAGGATGCGCTTCATGGGACCCCTGACCGATTGGCAAGGCCATCAGAATAACCTGCCACGACAGTTGTGGAGGGGGCCGCAAGTCATGCATCGGCGATCGTATGGCCGAAGCGGAGCCGGGGGACGGGGGACGGGGTCAGAGTGATGACTCTGACCCCCAAACTACCGGTCGCTGGATTACGCTGTGGCGCGGATGCGCTCGACGATGGCGTCGGCGAAGGTCTCGGTGCTGCCGGTACCGCCGAGGTCCGGCGTAACGCGGTCGCGCGCTTCCATGGTGTCGCGGATCGCCTGGCGGACGCGCGCACCCTTGGCCACCATGTCCAGGTGGTCGAGCATGTCGGCTGCGGCCAGCAGCAGTGCACAGGGGTTGGCGATGTTCTTGCCGGCGATGTCCGGTGCCGAACCGTGCACGGCTTCGAAGATGGCTACGTCCTTGCCGATGTTGTCACCCGGCGCCAGGCCCAGGCCGCCGACCAGGCCAGCGCATAGGTCGGACAGGATGTCGCCGAACAGGTTGGTGGTGACGATCACGTCGAACTGATACGGGTTCATCACCAGCTGCATGCAGGTGTTGTCCACGATCATCTCGTTGAACTCGATGTCGGCGTATTCCCTGGCCACTTCACGCGCCACGTTCAGGAACAGGCCCGAGGTGGTCTTCATGATGTTGGCCTTGTGCACGGCCGTGACCTTCTTGCGGCCCTTGCTGCGCGCCATCTCAAAGGCGTAGCGCACGATGCGCTCGGAGCCGGTGCGGGTGTTGCGAATCAACGATTGCGCCACCTGGCCGTCTTCGGAGAGCGTCTGGCCTTCAGCCAGGTACGCGCCCTCGGTGTTCTCGCGCACCGTGATGATGTCGATGTTCTCGTAACGCGCCTTGGTGCCGGGGAAGCTGATCGCCGGGCGCACATTGGCATAGAGGTCGAAGTGGCGGCGCAGCGTGACATTGATCGAGGTGAAGCCACCGCCGATCGGCGTGGTGAGCGGGCCCTTCAGCGCCACGGTATGTTTGGCGATGAGATCGATGGTGGCCTGGGGCAGCAGGTCGCCGTGCTTCTCGAGGGCGACCACGCCGGCATCGGCGAACTCATACGACAGGCCGCAGTCGAGGGCGTCGATCACGCGCAGCGTGGCGTTCATGATCTCCGGGCCGATACCGTCGCCGGGGATCACGGCAATCGTCTTGCTCATTGGGGGGAACTCCTTGGAGATGGCGAGGCCGTCTGGCGCCTGCCCGGGGAATGAAATCAGCCAATTATCGGCGATTTCGCCCTCATCTCACAAGGGAACGACATCAGGCGTTACCCAGCAGTTGCGACAACTTGCCGCTGCGGTCGGCGGCCACCAGGTCGTCGTAACCGCCCACGTGGCTTTCGCCGATGAAGATCTGCGGTACGGTGCGGCGACCGCCACTGCGGGCCAGCATGTCGTCACGCTGGGCGGGGTCGGTATCGATGCGAATTTCCTTCCATTCCAGGCTCTTGGACTTCAAGAGATTCTTCGCCGCTACGCAGTAAGGGCAGACGGCGGTGGAATAAATGGTGATGTCAGGCTGGCTCATACAGGTTCCAGTGAAGGCTATGGCGCAAAGATAGGGGCAAATGGGGTTTGGGCAATAGCCCGGGGCGGGAACCAGGCGGCCCCTGGAGGGGTCAAAAGGGGCTGCCCAGTGCTAATGTTCCGGCCATGAAAAAGGGATTCACCCGCCTCTTCGCCACCCTGCTCACCGCGGGCATCACCTGCGTAGCCTGCGCCCAGGATGACGTACGCCTGCCAGAGCTGGGAAGCTCCGCCGATGCCCTTGTAACCCCGCAGGAGCAGGACGACTACGGCAACGAGCAGATGCGCCAGATGCGCGCCCTGGGCATGGTGGTCGACGATGCGCTGCTGGAAAGCTGGCTGCAGGACATTGGCTACCGGCTTGTCGCCGCAAGCGCCAAGCCCAAGCAGAAGTACACCTTCTTCATGGTCAAGGACGACGACATCAATGCCTTCGCCCTGCCCGGTGGCTACATTGCGGTGAACACGGGATTGGTCACCATCACCCGCAGCGAAAGCGAGCTGGCGGGCGTGATGGCCCACGAAATTGGCCACATCACGCAGAACCACCTGGTACGCGCGTTCGAAGAATCGAAGAAAGCCGGCCCGATGATGGCCCTGGTGCTGCTGGGCGCCCTGGCCGCCGGCGGCGCAGGCGGTGATGCCGCGGCGGGAGTGCTGGTGGGCGGCCAGGGGCTGATCATGCAGAAGCAGATCAACTTCACCCGCGCCGATGAGACCGAGGCCGACCGCACCGGCATCCAGACGCTCGCCAACGCCGGATACGACCCCAACGCCATGGCCAGTTTCTTCGAGCGCATGAGTGATGCGATGCGCGCGGGCCAGGGTGAGTCGATCTATAGCCTGCCGGAACTACTGCAAAGCCATCCGGTCACGGCCAACCGCATCAGCGATGCCAAGGCCCGGGCCAAGACACTGATCGACCAGCAGGTCCAGCGCCCGGTCACCGCCACGCTCGATCCATCGTCCTGGAACAAGGCCACCGCACCCATTCCGTTCGTGACCGACCCCACCCGCATCGTCACCACCCGGCGCGGTAACGGCAACGGCGATACGGGCATCTACGCGATGATGCGTGAGCGGGCCCGTGTGCTTAGCGGCGATGCGGGGCGACAGGCCACCCTGTATGCGCAGAACATGGACCGGCCTGGCCAGAACACTCCGGCCAACCACTACGGCCTGGCGCTGGCCCTTACCCGTAGCGGTCGGCCCCAACAGGCCCAGGCCGAGCTCAAGCCCCTGCTGGCCAAGTCACCCGACGACATCGTGCTGCGCCTGGCCATGGCCGACGCCCTGCGCGTGAGTGATCAGCGTGCCGACGCCCTGCGCATCTATGCCGACCTGCACGAGCGCAGCCCGAGGAATCGCGCCGTGGCGATCGACTACGGTAAAGCCCTGGTGATGGGGGGCGACAAAGCCGACGGCCGCAAGGCCGCGGTCATGCTGAAGCCCCTGCTGGACAACAGCGACGATGCTGAGGTTTACCGCGCGTTCGCCCGCGCCAGCGAGCTGGCGGGAGACACCGTGCGCGGCCAGGAAGCTTACGCCGATGCCGCGGCGCTCTCGGGACGCCCATTCGACGCCATGGAGCAATACAAGCGCCTTCTGGACCGGCCGAACCTGGATTTTTACGAGCGCTCGCGAATCCAGGCCCGCATTGCTGACCTCACGCCCCTGGTACTGGAACTACGCAAGCGGAAGATTCCCACCGACGACAATCCGGACGGGCGTCGTGACCAGCTGGGCGAAACCGGCAAAAAGCCCAACCAGGCCTGCATGGGAAACTTCTGCCTGAGCGCCGGCGCACAGTAGCCTTGGGGAAACGATGACAGCATTCGGGACGGATTTTTCGTAAATGTCATCTTGATGTAACAAAATCCCGCTGCAATCTCCGCGTCACAGCCCTTTCCCCCTATAGGCGCCTCCCGCGTGCACAAGCGCATCCTGATCGTCGAAGACGAAGCCTCGATACGCGACATGGTCGCCTTCGCCCTGCGCAAGGCAGGCATGGATGCCGTCCATGCCGCCGATGCACGAGCGGCGCAGATGGCCATTTCCGAGCGCGTGCCCGATCTCATCCTGCTCGACTGGATGTTGCCGGGCATGAGCGGCCTGGAACTGGCCCGGCGGCTTCGGAAAGAGGAACTCAGCCGCGAAATCCCGATCATCATGCTCACCGCCCGCGGTGAGGAAATGGACCGGGTGAACGGCCTGGAAGCCGGCGTGGACGACTACGTCATCAAGCCCTTCTCCACCCGCGAGCTGGTCGCGCGCATCAAGGCGGTACTCCGCCGGAGCCAGGGCGACGACGGCACGGGCATGGTGGAGATCGGCGGCCTGCGCATCGACGGCCCGGCGCACCGCGTTTACGCCGCCGAGGAACCGGTACCGATCGGCCCTACCGAATACCGGTTGCTGTTCTTCTTCATGACCCATCCTGAACGCGTGTACTCGCGCGCACAGTTGCTCGACCACGTGTGGGGCGGCAGTGTCTACGTGGAAGAGCGCACCGTCGATGTCCACATCCGCCGCCTGCGCAAGACACTGGAACCCTGGAAGCTGGACGACATGGTGCAGACCGTGCGCGGCGCCGGCTACCGGTTTTCGGCCAGCCCCTGACAAAAGGCGCGCGGTCCAAGCTAAGGTGGCGGCCATCGCCCGTCCACTGGAGCACCGATGCGCCTTGAACCGACCTCCCGCCGAGCAGTTCTGCTGGCCGCCGCAGGCGTCATTGCCGGTGTACTGGCGGGCTGGGCGATGGGAAATGCGCTGGTTGGCGTGAGCGTGGTCGCGTTGTCGCAATTCGTCGCACTGCTGTCTTCGATCCGTCATCAAACCGATCCCATCATGGCCGCGCCTCGCCAAACGACTGACCCCAGGCATGACCGTCTGATGACACGCTCCCGCCGTATCGCCTCCCAACTGCGCGACCTTCGCAGCGCCGCCGGCAGCCTGCCCGATGCGGTGGTGTTGATGGACCAGACCCAGCATGTCCGCTGGTTCAACCACGCCGCCGAAGACCTCCTTGGCCTGCGCCGTCCCACCGACCGCGGCCGCGTACTGAGCGAGTGCCTGCAGACGACCGATCTTGCCAAGTGGCTGATCGACGGGGGCCGCGAGCCGCTGAACGACGTTGCCGCCCCGGGACATGCGAACCGGCACATCTCAGCAACCCTGCTGCCGTTCGGCAGCCGCCAGCGCCTGCTGCTGGTGCGCGACATCAGCCACATGACCCGTCTGGAGCAGATCCGCCGCGACTTCGTCGCCAACGTCTCGCACGAACTGCGCACGCCGCTGACGGTCATCCACGGCTACCTTGAGTTGCTCGATCCCGAAGACGTGCCGGAACTGGCGCCGGTACTGGGCGAAATGCGCGTGCAGTCGCGGCGCATGGGCCAGATCGTCGAAGACCTGCTCACCCTCTCGCGCCTGGAAACCCAGGATCGCATCGCCGACGAACGGGTCAACATCGAACCCCTGCTGGCCACCCTGCGCCGCGAGGCCGAGGCACTGAGCCAGGGCAGGCACCGGATCACGCTCACCCATACCGCCATGAGCGACCTGCTCGGCTCATCGAAAGACCTGCACAGCGCCTTCTCCAACCTGGTGAGCAATGCGGTGCGCTACACACCCACAGGCGGCCGGATTGACATCCGCTTTGAGCCGCATGCCGCCGGGGTGATCTTCTCCGTGGCCGATTCCGGTTATGGCATCCCCGCCACCCACCTGGCGCGGCTTACCGAGCGGTTCTACCGCGTATCGTCAAGCCGCTCGCGCGACAGCGGTGGCACGGGGCTGGGCCTGTCCATCGTCAAGCACGTGCTGAACCTGCACCACGCCCGCCTGCAGATCGAGAGCGAACCGGGCAAGGGCTCCACGTTCTCGGCGATCTTCGGTGCCGAGCGACTGCTGGCACCGGGCGGCGAGGAAAGCCTGGCCAGCTAAAGCCATGGCCCGGCGCCGTTTCGCGCCATCGCTTGCAAGCCCCCGCCGCATCTTCCATCCTCGACGGATCGCCAGTCCACCGTCAGCCCATGCCCCGATCGCGTACACCTGCCGCTCCGGCACTCGATGCTCCCGCGCTTTACCTCAATCGCGAGCTGGCGGCACTGGAATTCAACTTCCGCGTACTGTCCCAGGCGCAGGATCCGGCTGTGCCGCTACTGGAACGGCTGCGCTACCTGGCCATCGTCTGCAGCAACCTGGATGAATTCTTCGAGGTGCGCGTGGCGGTGCTCAAGCACCAGCATGCGCTTGATGCGCACCTGCCTGGCGCCGATGGACTGAGTTCCGGCGAGATCCTCTCGCGCATCCGCGAACGCGCGCTCACCCTGGTAGACGCGCAATACGAGACCTGGCAGGCGCACCTGCGACCGGCCCTGGCCGCGGAGGGTATCGGATTCCGTGTCCGCGGGGACTGGAACGAGAAACAACGCCGCTGGCTTCAAGGCTATTTCCAGAACGAAATCATGCCGGTGCTCTCGCCCCTTGGCCTGGACCCGGCGCATCCGTTCCCGCGCATCCTCAACAAGACGCTGAACATCGCCGTGGTGCTGGAAGGTCGGGACGCGTTCGGCCGCGAGGGCCACATGGCCCTGGTGCGTGCGCCGCGTTCGCTGCCACGCCTGATCCGCCTCCCGGATGAAGTCGGTGATGGCAGCATGGATCTTGTCTTCCTGGGCGAAGTGCTGCACGCCTTCGCCGATGAGATGTTCCCCGGCTTCCACGTCAAGGGCTCATACCAGTTCCGCGTGACCCGCAACGGCGAACTGGTGGTGGAAGAAGCTGAGGTTGAGAACCTTGCCCGTGCCCTTACCGAGGAACTCCTCGGCCGGGGTTATGCACGCCCGGTACGGCTTCAGGTGGGCGCCGACTGCCCGCGCGCGATCACGCAGATGCTGATCGGCAATTTCCAGCTGGAAGAACAGGACGTCTACCGCTGCGACGGCCCGGTGAACCTGATCCGCCTGGAAACCGTCTACGACCTGATCGACCGGCCCGACCTGAAGTACCCGCGCTTCGCGCCGAAGCTCAACACTGCCATCTGCAAGGATGGCAAGCCGTTCGAACTGCTCACCCAGCGCGACATCATCCTGCACCATCCCTTCGAATCATTCGCCTCGGTAGTTGAATTGCTTCGCCAGGCCACCGAGGACTCAGGCGTGCTGGCGATCAAGCAGACGCTTTACCGCGCCGGCAAGGACTCCCCGCTGGTGGACCTCCTGGTAGAGGCCGCGCGCAACGGCAAGGACGTCACGGTCGTGGTGGAACTTCGTGCACGCTTCGACGAGGAAGCCAACATCGGCCTGGCCACGCGGCTGCAGGAAGCCGGCGTGCAGGTGGTGTACGGCGTGGTGGGCTACAAGACCCACGCCAAGATGCTGCTGATCGTGCGCCGCGAGGGCGACAAGCTCCGGCGCTACGTCCATCTTTCCACCGGCAACTACCACCAGGGCAACAGCCGCGGTTATACCGACATCGGCCTGATGACCTCCAACGAGGACATCGGGCAGGACATCCACAAGATCTTCCAGCAGCTTTCCGGCTTAGGTCCCATGATCGAGTTGAAACGACTGCTGCATTCACCCTTCACCCTGTACAGCTCGGTGATGGCGAAGATCGAACGCGAGATCGTCCACGCCCGGGAGGGCCGCGGCGGCCGCATCGTAGCCAAGCTCAACGCCCTGAACGAGGCGCAGGTGGTGAAGGCGCTTTACCGTGCTTCGATGGCTGGTGTGCAGGTGGACCTGATCATTCGCGGGGCGTGTACCTTGCGGCCCGGTGTGAAGGGCATCTCCGAGAACATCCGCGTACGTTCCATTGTCGGCCGTTTCCTGGAGCACAGCCGCATCTACTGGTTCGGCAACGCCGGGGAGCCTGAGATCTACACCGCCAGCGCCGACTGGATGGAACGCAACCTGCGCCGGCGGATCGAGATCGCCGTGCCGATCATGGATTCAGATCTCGCAGCGCGCGTGTACCAGGAAACCCTCGAAAACTATCTTCGCGACAACACCCATGCCTGGCTGTTGGGCAACGACGGCCATTACACGCGCAGTGAACCTGGCAATGATCCGCCGCACAATGCGCAGCTATACCTGTTGGAGAAGCTTTGTGGGTAAGGCATTTCGTGGCAGCGCGGCGGCTGGCGGCAGCCTGCAGGCCGCCAGCGCGGCGTCGGCACGGCCGCAGATCGCCGAGGGTGAATTGCTGGCGGCGATCGACCTGGGTTCGAACAGCTTCCACATGGTGGTGGCCCGCTTCGAGCATGGCGAACCCAGGGTGATCGATCGCCTGCGCGACACCGTGCGCATGGCCGCGGGCCTGCGCGCCGATGGCACCCTCGACGCCAGCCACCGTGCCGCCGCGCTGGCGAGCCTGGCCCGCTTCGGCCAGCGCATCGCCGGCCTGCCCGGCGCACGCGTGCGCGCCGTCGCCACCAACACCGTGCGACGCCTGGCTTCGCCGCAGGCCTTCCTTGCCGCCGCCGAAGTGGCCCTGGGTACGCCGGTGGAGATCGTCTCCGGCCGCGAGGAAGGCCGGTTGATCTTCCTCGGCGCTGCGCACGACCTGCCTGTCTCGCGCGACAACCGACTGGTGATCGACGTTGGCGGCGGCAGTACTGAATTTATCATCGGGCGGCATGTCGCCCCCGAACACACCGAGAGCGTGCAGGTAGGATGCATTGCCTCCACCTTGCGTTTCTTTCCAGGCGGCAAGATCACGCGCAAGCGCTGGCAACGCGCGCGGCGCGAGATCGAAGTGCTGTTGCAACAGTTCGTCGAGGAATACCGTGAAGCAGGCTGGGCCAATGCCTATGGTTCGTCGGGCACGGCCAAGGCGATCGGCGCCGTGGCCCAGGCCATGGGCCTGACCGACGACTGCATCACCCCGGCGGCGCTTGCAGGCATCCGCGAGGCGCTGCTGGCACAAGGTTCGATCCAGGCACTGAAATTACCCGGCCTGGCTGAAGACCGTACCGGCGTCTTCGCGGGGGGCGTGGTGATCTTCGAGGCTGCTTTCGAGGCCCTGGGGATCACGCGCCTGCAGGTATGCGAAAGCTCCATGCGCGAGGGCCTGCTTTGGGACCTCATCGGCCGCGCCGGCGGCAGCGATCCGCGTGCCGCCAGCATCGATGCGCTGGCTGCCCGTTATGGCGTGGAACGGGCGCACATGCGCCGCGTGGAGACCACCGCGCTGGCACTGTTCGATCAGGTCGCCAAGGCCTGGAAGCTCGACCCGGACGCCCGCGAATGGCTGTCGTGGGCCAGCCGCGCGCACGAACTGGGCCTGGCCATCGCGCATAGCCAGCACCACCGACACGGCGGATACATCCTGCGCAATGCCGATCTCGCCGGTTTCTCGCGACAGGAACAACAACTGTTGGCGGCCATCGTCGAATGCCACCGGCGCAAACCCGACAAGGCCGTGTTGCTGGCGCTGCCCACTCGATACCGCGCGCTGGCCCGGTATGCCACCGCACTGCTGCGGCTGGCCGTGCTGTTCCGCCGCTCGCGCCGTGCCGAGCCGATGCCACCACTGAAGCTTGCCGCCACCCGTACCAGGCTGCGCCTGGCGCTGCCTGCCGAATGGCTGGACGAACATCCGCTTACCGAAGCCGACCTCGAGCAGGAAAAGGGCCCGATGGCCGACCTCGGCCTGGAACTTGAACTGATCACCTACTGACGGCGCCGTGTCGGGGCGCGCGGCCCGGCCGGCGGCGGTATCATGTGCCGATGACCCGATACCTGGCTGCCTTCGCCCTCCTCGTCCTCCCGGTCCTGGCCCTTGGCCAGGCGGCCAAGCCCGAGGCGCCCGCCGCCGAGGCGCATCCCCGTGTGGTGCTGCATACCAGCCTGGGCGACATCACGCTGGAACTGTTCCCGGACAAGGCCCCCAAGAGCGTGGCCAACTTCCTGCAGTACGTACGCGACGACTTCTACGCCGGCACCGTATTCCACCGTGTCGTCAATGGCTACCTGGTGCAAGGCGGCATCTACACCCGAGACCTGCAGCAAAAGCGCACCCGTGCCGCCATCGCCAGCGAGGCCGACAACGGCCTGTCCAACCTCCGTGGCACGGTCGCCGTGGCCCGCGGGGCGGACCCGGCCTCCGGTACCTCGCAATTTTTCATCAACCTGGTGGACAACCGTCGCCTTGACTACGCCGGCAACCAGAGCGGGCTGACCTGGGGCTATGCGGTGTTCGGCAAGGTGGTCGAGGGCATGAGCGTCGTCGACAAAATGGCAGGGCTCCCTACGCGTCCACTGGGTCCCTTCGTCAACGACGTGCCCAATCCGCTGGTGGTGATCGACGGCGCCAATGTGGTGGGCGAGGAGAAACCCGCACCGAAGGCCGCGCCGGCTTCCGCGACGAGCGCCGCGGCCAAGCCACCGGCAAAAACTCCCGTGAAAGCCCCGGCGACGCCGAAGAAGAAGGCATGACCAAGCTATTCATCGCCGATCTCCACCTGGACGAAACGCGGCCCGCGATCACCGATCTCTTTGAACGGTTCCTGGCCGGCCCCGAAGTACGCGGAGCCGACGCGCTTTACATCCTCGGCGATCTGGTCGAAGCGTGGATCGGCGACGACGACGATGCCCCGCTTCCCAGCCGTATCGCCTCGGCTACGCGCGGCGTGGCCGAGGCCGGGATCCCGGTCTACTTCATGGCAGGCAACCGTGATTTCCTCCTCGGCGAGGATTTCGCCAAGCGGGCAGGCATGCAGATCCTGCCCGATGGCGTGGTGCACGATATCGGCGGCGAGCGGATATTGCTGATGCACGGCGATGTCCTGTGTACCGACGACACCGCCTACCAGGCCGTCCGCGCGCAGGTGCGCACGCCGCAGTTCAAGGCGCAGATGATGGCCATGACGCTCGATCAGCGCCGCGCCTTTGCCGCGAAGGCCCGTGCAGACAGCCGCGCCTACACTGGTAAAACCGACGAAACCATCATGGACGTGAATGCCGATGCCGTGGCCAGGGCCATGCGCGATGCCGGGGTCCGGTATCTGGTACACGGCCATACCCACCGTCCCGCGATCCACGAATTCTCCCTTGACGGGGAAAACGCCAGGCGTATTGTGCTCGGCGACTGGTACGAGCAGGGTTCGGTGCTGGAAGTGGATCCTGGACAGGCCCGGCTCCGTGGCCTGACGTTGGCCTAGGACCACGATGCAGCCGGCGATGGACGCCGGCTTCCGACTTGAGCGAGGAACGCCCCGTGACCCACGTCAATCCCGTCCATCGCGGCGAAGAGCCCAGCCCCAGGCACTGGCGCCGACGCCTCTACCAGGTGGTGTTCCGCGCCGATACGCCCGCCGGGCTCGCCTTTGACATCGCCGTGCTGGTGGCGATCCTGGCCAGTGTGGCTGTGGTGGTGCTCGACAGCGTGCCGACCTGGCACCAGCGCTTCGGATCGTGGTTCCTGCTGGCCGAAACGGTATTCACCACGATGTTCGTCATCGAATACCTGGTGCGCCTGCTTAGCGTGCGGCGACCGCTGGCCTATGCCACCAGTTTCTTCGGCGTGGTCGACCTCATCGCCCTGCTGCCCACCCTTCTTGCACTGATGTTTCCCGGCGCCCACTACCTTATCGACATCCGCCTGCTGCGCCTCTTGCGGGTGTTCCGGGTACTCAAGCTCACCCGTTACTTCCGCGAAGCACAAGACCTCATGGATGCGCTCACCCATGCGCGGCGGAAGATCATGGTGTTCATCTGCACGGTGGCGGTGCTGGTGGTGATCCTGGGCACCGTGATGTATGTGGTGGAAGGCCCGACTCCGGGCTTCGAATCCATTCCTGCGTCGATGTACTGGGCAGTGGTGACGATGACCACCACGGGCTACGGCGACATCACTCCACAGACCGTGCTGGGCAAGTTCATCACGTCGGTGACCATCCTGCTCGGCTACGGCATCATCGCGTTGCCTACGGGCATCGTCGGTGCGGAAATGGCCGTGACGCTTTGGAGCCGGTTGAAGCCAGTAGGCCCGACCTGCCCTGCTTGTAGTCACGCGGGAGCGGAAACCGATGCCCGCTTCTGTTCGCAATGCGGCCACGGCCTGGCGAGCGGCGTTGGCCCGCCCACCGCCTGAACGAACACACGGGCTTCACGTTCTTTGAGTTTCTTCTGATTCCCGCCGGCCCCGGCGCGCTGCAAGCTGTCCGGAATTCCCAGCAAACCGGAAATTCCCATGCACCCGCGCACTCTCCAGGGCCTGGCCCAGGCGGCCTACGCCAACCGCGACATCACCTCTGCCATCGGTTTCTACCTGCGTGCCTGGGAAGCTGTCCAGGACGAGCCTGCGCTTGCGCCGGGGATCGCCAATGAGCTTGCCTATGTATGCCTGTACGACCTCAGTGATGCCGAGGCTGCCGGGCGATGGGCCATGCGCATGGAAGCCTCGGCAACCAATGACATCGACCTGGCCCGGCTTGGATTGTTGCGGACCCGGCTGGCGTCAGGTGCCCCCGGCAAGGCGCGTAGCACCTTTACTTCGGTAGCGGCGCTATAGCGCGACAAGCCACGCCAGTTCGTCGTCGCTGAAGCCGGCCTGCTTGCGCGCCTCTACGTTGAAGGGACCGCGCAAGCTGCCGCGCATGTATTCATCGAGGTAGCGCACGAAGGTAGGCGTCGGGTCCAGCCCGTCACGCGCGCAACAGAAGTGGAACCATCGCGTGCCGGCTGCCACATGGGCCACTTCCTCGGCCAGGATCACTTCAAGGACGGCGATGGTCGCCGTGTCGCCGCAGCCACGCAGGCGTTCGATCATGCCGGGTGTCACGTCCAGGCCCCGCGCCTCCAGCACCCGTGGCACCAGCGCCATGCGTACGGTGTCGCTGTGCGCCGTGCGTTCGACCATGTCCCACAAGCCGTTGTGCGCGTCGAAGTCGCCGTAGGCGTGGCCTAGTTCCGCGAGCCTCGCGGTGAGCATCGAAAAATGCCGGGCTTCATCCGCCGCGCATGATGCCCAGTCGTGATAGTACGCATCGGGCATGCCGCGGAAACGGTAGACAGCGTCCCATGCCAGGTTGATCGCGTTGAATTCGATGTGCGCGACCGCATGCACCAGGGCGGCACGTCCCTGCGCGCTACCCAGTCCGCGTTGTGGCAAGCCTCGGGATGAGATCAGGCGGGGCCGGTCTGGACGGCCGGGCGGCCCGATAGGTTCGGGCGCAGGTGCCGAGGCATCGGGCGCCAGCATGCCATCGACGAGGGCCTGCCAGGTGGCAGCGGTCAGGCGGATCTTCTCCGACGGGTCCGGGCAATCCAGGCAGGCCTTCGCTGCGGCGTGCAGGTCAGGCGGTGCGGCGCTTGTGCTTGGCATCGTCCGAACGCAGGGTTTCCTGCTGGGCAAGGAAGTCTTTGTCCAGGCCGGTGACATATTCACCGGAGAAGCACGACGTATCGAAGTGCTTGAGCTCTTCGTTGCCGTCGTTCACGGCCCAGATGAGGTCTTCCAGATCCTGGTAGATCAGCCAGTCGGCCCCGAGGATCGTTTCCACTTCCTTGTCGGTACGCCCGGCAGCAACGAGTTCGGCCGTGGCCGGCATGTCGATGCCATACACATTGGGATAGCGCACCGGTGGCGCCGCGGAGGCGAAGTAAACATTCTTCGCGCCGGCATCGCGGGCCATCTGGATGATCTGTTTGCTGGTGGTCCCACGCACGATGGAGTCGTCCACCAGCAGCACGTTCTTCTTGCGGAACTCAAGGTCGATCGCGTTGAGCTTGCGACGTACCGATTTCACCCGCTCGCCCTGCCCCGGCATGATGAAGGTGCGGCCGATATAGCGGTTCTTCACCAATCCCTCGCGCATCGGCACACCCAGCGCCTGCGCCAGGGAGCTTGCCGCGGTGCGTGCAGTATCCGGGATGGGAATCACCGCATCGATGCCGTGGTCGGGACGCTCGCGCATGATCTTCTCGGCCAGCTTCTCGCCCATGCGCAGGCGTGCCTTGTACACCGACACGTCTTCGATCATGGAATCCGGGCGTGCAAGGTAAACGTACTCGAAAATGCACGGTGCGTGCACCGCAGGCGGTGCGCAGTGGCGGGTGAAGAGTTCGCCACCGTCACTGATGAATACCCCTTCGCCAGGCTCCACGTCGCGCATGCGGGTGAAGCCCAGAATGTCCAGTGCCACCGACTCGGAGGCAACCGCGTATTCCTTGCCCAGGGCGGTAACGCGCTCACCCATCACCAGGGGACGAATGCCATTGGGGTCGCGGAAGGCAAGGATGCCGTAGCCCTGGATCATCGCCAGGCACGCGTAGCCGCCGCGCGCGCGGGCATGCACGCCGGCCACGGCCTTGAACAACTGGTCGGGGGTGAGTGCATTGCGCTCGTTCAGCTGTAGCTCGTGGGCCAGCACGTTGAGCAGTACTTCGGAGTCAGAATCGGTATTGATATGGCGGCGGTCGTCCTCGAACATCTCGCGGCGAAGTTGCTCGGTGTTGACCAGGTTCCCGTTATGGGCAAAGGCGATGCCGTAGGGAGAATTCACATAGAACGGCTGGGCTTCGTCGGTGCCATCGGAGCCTGCCGTGGGGTAACGGCAATGGCCGATACCGATGCGGCCGTGCAGCGTGCGAACGCCAGGCTGGTTGAAGACATCCCGCACCAGGCCGTTGCCCTTGTGCAGCTGCAGGCGGGCGCCGTCCACGGTGGCGATGCCGGCGGCGTCCTGCCCACGGTGCTGCAGCACGGTCAGCCCGTCGTAAAGCGACGAGGCGACTTCGGCGGTGCCGACGATACCGATGAGTCCACACATGGGTGTTTCTCTTTTTTAGCTTAGGCCGTCGTGGTGCTGGCGGCGGGAAGGTTATGTCGTTCATGGCTGCCCGCAGGTGCGGGCAACTTAGGTAATTTGTCCAGCACATCGGCCGGCGGGTGCAGGTAGCGGCGCACGTTTTCGGGCACGCGCTCACCCAGCCAGTCCGCCACGCCCTGGAAATACGGCGGCAAGGTGGCATCGCGCCAGTACGGGTCGCGCGTGAAGGGCGTGAACCCGAGCAGGAATACTGCGAGGGTCACGATCAGCACGCCGCGGACGAAGCCGAACACCATGCCCAGCAGGCGATCCGTACCGCCCAGGCCCGTGCCCTCGACCAACCGCGCCAGCAGGAAGCGCAAGAGCGCCCCGAGCAGCAATACCACCAGGAAACACAATCCGTACGCCACGATGACCCGCACTGACGGTTGCGAAATGGCGTGCTCGAAATACGTCGCCACGGACGGTCCGAAGGTCCAGGCGAACCAGAACGCCGCAATCCACACGGCTAGTGCCAATACCTCGGAGATGAGGCCGCGCCACAGGCCGATCAAGACCGAGACGCCCAGCACGGCGAGGATGATGTAGTCGACCCAGGTCACCGCAGGCTCACCGTAGTAAAGGCGGGCGCAATGCCCGAAGCATGGATTTTAAGGAACGGTGACGACGTTGCCGTCGACGCCGAGCTTGGCCTTGAGCTGGTCACGTACTCGCATGGCGTCGTCGCGCTGGGTCTGGGGCCCGGCGCGGACGCGCCAGAGCTTGGCCCCGGTGCTGCTGGCAATGCCGTCCACGTAGCCAGCCACGCCGGCCGCACGGACCTTGTCGCGCAGCTTGTTGGCATCGGCTTCGTTGGAGAATGCGCCCAGCTGAACGGCCCAGCCACCGGCCCTGGACATGGCCCCAGCAGGACTAGCGGCTGCGGGAGCGGTCGGCACACTGCTACGCGGCGCGGCGCCGGCCACGGCAGGGGCATCGCCCTTCTGGTCAGCAACCTGGCCAGACAGGCTGGCCGGCACGCCGGGCACGGCGGACTTGATCTTCAGACGCGCGGCCTCCGCGGCGGCGCGGGTATCGAAGGGACCGGCATTGACGCGGGTGAGCTGTTTGCCCGCCTGGGTGACCATGGCGGTTCTCACCGGATAGCCCAGGCCGCGGACTTTCTGCACCAGGGCATCGGCCTTGGTGCGGTCGGCGTAGGCGGAGAGATTGATGTTGAAGCTGCCGCGGGCAGCGGTGCCGGTGGGCAGCGGCGCCGCGGGCGCCGGGCTGGCCGCTGGCGGTGGGGTGACGGCAGGCTTGTTGGCCGGCGCGCGCGTAGGCGCCGCGGCGGGCGCCGTGGAGGGGGTCGGGCCGGCCGGGGTGGCTGCCGGTGCGTTGGCCTCGACATCGGGCGGGCGGCGCGAGGCGATGTCCACCGACGCCAGCTGGCCGCCGTTGCCCGGGGTGACCGTGGTGGCCGGTGGGGTGCCGAACGCGGTGCGGGCGGCTGCCGGGGCGCTGCCTGGTGAGGAGACGTCCAGCGTGCGCGACTGCAGGTCACGATCGGGCGCGGCGGGAATTTCCAGGCTAAGTGATTGCTCGGCGTCCGTCTTCGGCGGAGCGCTGGAGAACAGCATCGGCACGATAATCACGGCCAGGGCAAGCAGGACGGCGGCACCGAGCAGGCGGGTTTTCAAATGCGGGCTCCAGCTTAGGGCGCAAACATGTATCGACGGGATTATACCTTCCTAAGACCCCGCCAATACGGCCGAGGCGACAAAGAATGAGCCGAAGGCCAGTACCAGGCCGTCGGCACCAGCCGCCACGCGCGCTGCGGCCAGGGCCTGGGCCACGTTGGCGTGCAAGTGCCTCGGTGCACCAGGCAGCACCGCATCCAGGCGCGTCGCCAGCACTGAAGCGGCGAGCCCGCGGGGTGAGTCGGCGTCCAGCGAAGCCAGGTGCCAGGCTGCGATACGCGGGCCCATGGCCGCCATCACGCCCTCGACATCCTTGTCGCCCAGGGCGCCAAACACCGCCTGCACCGCCCCTGGCTGGCTCTCATCCAGCCAGGCGGCCAGGGCCCGGGCGGCATGGGGGTTGTGACCGACGTCCACCACCACGGTCGGAAGGCCCGGCAGCACCTGCAAGCGGGCTGGCACCCGCGCGCCGGCGAGCCCGGCAGCCATCGCAGCGTCACTCACCGCAAGGCCGGGCAACGCACGCAGCGCCGCCACCGCCGCCGCGGCGTTGAAGCGCTGGAAGTTGCCGGCCATGGTGGGGATGCCCGGGGCATCGCCAAAATCGGCGTCCCGAACACGGATGACCGCTCCGATCTGCCTGGCTGTTTCAAGGAGCCGCGCGGGCGGGTTCGCCTCGCCGAGCACCAGGGGCCGGCCAGCGCGCGCGATGAAAGCCTTTTCCCGGCCGATGGTGTCGCGGTCGCCGCCCAGCCATTCCTGGTGGTCCAGGTCCACCGAAGTAATGATTGCCACGTCCGCGTCGATGATGTTCACCGCATCAAGGCGTCCGCCCAGACCCACCTCAAGCACGGCTACATCCACCCCGGCGCGGGCGATCAGGTCGATCGCCGCCAGTGTGCCGAACTCAAAATACGTGAGCAGTAGCTCGCCGCGCGCCGCCTCGATCCGTTCGAACGACGCCACCAGCGATGCGTCGGTTGCGTCCTGCCCGTCGATGCGGATGCGTTCGTTGTAGCGAAGCAGATGCGGGGACGTGAAGCAGCCCACGCGATAACCGGCCGCCTGCAGCATGGCCTCGAGGAAGGCCACCGTCGAACCCTTGCCGTTGGTACCGCCAACGGTGATCACTGTTGGTGCCGGCCGGGGTGCACCCATGGCCTGCCAGACGGCGTGGATGCGCGCGAGGCCAAGCTCGATGGTGCGTGGATTGATCCGTTCCTGGTAGTGGAGCCATCCGGCGAGGTCCCGCTTGGTCATGGTTTGTTTTTGTCCTGTCAGAACCACAGCCGCAGGCCGGCCACCCAACGCCATTGTCCCGCGTCCTGTCCCTGTGCGCGCACCATCGAGGCCGTATTTCCCATGCGGCGTTGCCAGTCGAGGCCAAGATAGGGAGCGAAGCGACGGGTGAATTCATAGCGCAGGCGCAGGCCGGCTTCCACATCGCTCAGGCCCGAGCCGATATCCTGCGAAGGATCGTCCTTGCCATAGGCATTGAGTTCGACTTTTGGCGTGAGCACCAGGCGCTGGGTGAACAGCACATCGTAACGAGCCTCCACGCGTACCGCGGTCCGTCCGCCCCGACCCACATAAGCGGTGGCTTCCAGGTCGAACCAGTACGGCGCCAGGCCCTGCACCCCGAAGGCCGCCCACGAACGAGACGCTCCGTGGCCCACGTCCTGGCGTACGCCGGCCTGTATGTCCCAGAAAGCGGCCACGGCGTGACTGAAGAAGGCCTCGATGCTGGCCTGGCCCATGCCATGGTCGTGCTCGCCCTCGGCGCGCCAGGCAAAACGGTCGAGGTCGCCGCCCACCCATCCGCCGGCATTGAACGATGTCGCGGCAGCGCCGGAGCCGAAACCACGCTCCAGTTCGTCGACCCGGGTCAATACGTTGAAGGGCGTACCGTGCATGTCCATTTCACCCATGCCAGCGTGCGTCGGGTAGGTCGAAGGCGGCGCGGGCGCGACATGGCCATTGGGCACCAGGGTGACGGTCGAAGCTGCTGCGGGAGTGTCCTGCTGTTGCACCGATGCCGGCGTCGGCACTTGCGCCGGTTGATTCATGTCCATGCCTTGCATGCCTGACATATCGTGCATGTCATGGGTCTGGTGCTCGGTCTGGGCGCCGGCTTCAACCGCGACCGCCAGCGATGCCACCAGCAGCACACGTGCCAGCTTCGTCTTCATGCCACCACCACCGCGCGGAACATGCCCGCCTCCATGTGGTACAGCATGTGGCAGTGGTAAGCCCACCGCCCCTGGGCGTCGGCACTGACCCGATAGCTCACCTGTTGCGCCGGTTGCACGGTCACCGTGTGCTTGCGCGCCTGGTACGTGCCGTCGGGTGCTTCCAGTTCGCTCCACATCCCATGCAGGTGCATCGGGTGGTGCATCATCGTGTCGTTGACCAGGGTAAAACGCACATGTTCGCCAAGCCGCAGGCTGATCGGCGGCGCCTTGGCATAAGGCACGCCATCGATCGACCACATGTAGCGTTCCATGTTGCCGGTGAGGCGCAGGGTGATCTCGCGCTCCACCCCCGGCGAGATCGGGCTATCCACGCCATGCAGGTCCGCGTAGGTCAACACGCGGCGACCGTTGGCGCGCAGGCCCACGCCTGGATCGTCCAGGTTGGTCCTCGGCATGGAAACATTCATATCCACACCGGGATTGCCCGTGCGTTGCATGTCGGCATGGCCCATGGCCGTCATCGCTTGCGCAGCAGGCATGCCGTGCATGTCGTGCGCCCCGTCCATGCCAGCCATCGTGCCCATGGCACCCATCATGTCGGCCATGCCAAGCAGCGGGCGAGCATCCATCGCCGGCACTTCGGCCACCATGCCCGGCGATGGCGACAGCGTGCCGCGCGCATACCCGGAACGGTCGATCGATTGGGCAAAGATCGTATAGGCGCGATCGGCATCAGGCTGGACAATCACGTCGTATGTCTCGGCCGCACCGAAGCGGAATTCATCCACCGTCACCGGTTCGATGTCCTGGCCATCGGCAGCCACCACCGTCATCGCCAGGCCCGGGATGCGTACGTCGAAGAAACTCATCGACGATCCGTTGATGAAACGCAGCCGGATCTTCTCCCCGGCGGCGAAAGCGCACGTCCAGTTGCCCACGGGCGTGACGCCATTCATCAGGTAGGTGAAGGTAGCGCCGGAAACATCGGCAAGATCGGTCCGGTCCATGCGCATGCGGTTCCACATCGAACGTTGCGCCAGTGCAGGGCGCACACCCTCCCCGCGTGCGTCGCGGATGAAATCGCCCACCGTCTGCTTGCCATAGTTATAGGCATCGCCCTGTTTTTTTAAGGTGGCATACACGCGCTCGGGATCTTCGTCCGTCCAGTCCGCCAGCAGCACCACGTAATCTCGATCGGCCTGGTAACGCTCGTCGGCACGCGGCTCGATCACGATCGGTCCGAACAGGCCGGTTTGTTCCTGGAAGCGTGAATGGGCGTGGTACCAGTATGTGCCCGACTGGTTCACGGTAAAGCGATAGAGGTATGACCCTCCGGGCGCAATGCCATCGAAACTCAAGCCAGGCACGCCGTCCATGTCGGCCGGCACGATAAGGCCATGCCAGTGCAGTGAAGTGGGCACCGCCAGATGGTTTCGCACCAGGATCGAAACTTCCTGGCCCTCCCGCAAGCGCAGCAGTGGCCCAGGCAGCTGGCCATTGACAACTGTCGCCACACGTCGCCGACCGGTGAAGTCGACCGGCAGCTCACCGACGTCCAGCACCAGTTGCGAACCGGATAGTTCACCTCGCGCCGCAGCGGGCGCCCCGACCGCCAGGCGGCCGCGCAGATCCAGGCCCATCGCGACGCCGCCCAGAGCCAGGCCCTGGACGAAACGGCGACGACCACCATGCGGCCCGCCAGGCCGCTTGCTCTTCTCATTCACCAATGGATACCTCCCACGCAACACCAAACCACCCGCCAGGGGTGGCCATGCACCGCCGTCGTCTCAGGCCGAAGGAGGGCGCAACGGCGGTGTCTGCGGGAAGTCGCCGATGGATGCCGGCTTTGCCAGTGGCGGATTCGCGCTCGCCACCAGGGGATGCGCAGGCAGCGACGACAAAGGAACGCCGGCGACGGCGCAGGCAGCCGCGCAGGTGCACGCACCGTGACCATGCCCATGGTTATCGGACTGGTTGTGATCGGCCCCCTGGGCCATGGCCATGCCGTGGTCCATGCAGGCTGCCATGGCGCCGCAGGGCATGGCATGCGCGCCGAACGCCATGACCAGCCAGGCAAGCATGGCCAGCAGGAACAGGCGACGGTGGCGGCGGCAATGCATGCGGCCACGATAGCCCGTGGCCCCTCGGGCTACAATCGCCCGATGAACTATCGCCACGCCTTCCATGCCGGCAATTTTGCCGACCTCCTCAAGCACGCCGTTCTGCTTGCCCTGCTCGACGCCTTGAAGGCCAAGGACAAACCCTTCAGTTACATCGATACGCACGCCGGGTCTGGCCGCTACGATCTGAAGGGCACGCAGGCGCAGAAGACGGGCGAGGCGGAGCTGGGCATCGGCAAGCTGGCCGTGGCCAGCGGGCTGCCCCCGTTGCTATGGGACTTGCTGGGCCATGTGCGGGCGATCAACGAAGGCGAGGCCATCCGTCTTTACCCGGGCTCACCGCTCCTGGCCCAGCGCGTCCTGCGCCCGGGTGATTCGGCCCAGCTTTGCGAATTGCACGCCGACGAAGCGGAAACGCTTCGAGCCGTATTGGGCAACGATGCGCGCATGCACGTGCACAAACGCGACGGCTATGAGGCCATGGGCGGTCTGCTGCCGCCGCCGGAAAAACGCGGCCTGGTGTTGATCGATCCCCCCTTCGAACGTGCCGATGAATTCCGCGCCATCGAAACCGCCCTGCGCCACGCGCTACAGCGCTGGCCTACCGGCATGTACGCGGTGTGGTATCCGGTAAAGCTGCGCAGTACCGTGCAGCCCTTCCTGCGCTGGGCGTCACGCGCAGCCCGAAGGGTACTCTGCGCCGAGATCATGCTTCATCCGGACAACACGCCGCTGCGCCTGAATGGCACCGGCATGCTGGTGTTGAACGCGCCCTGGCAGCTGGACCAGGCCCTGTCCGAGTCCATGGATGTACTGGCCCGGACCTTGGGAGCTCAAAGCCGCCTCACATGGCTGGCGCAGGATAACGACGCCTGAATCACGCCACGCCGGTTATCAACGGATAAGCCCGGCGCCCTTACGATGACGCCACGGGCACCGATCGTCAGGGCCCAGGCCCGAAGGACAACGCCATGACCGCCTCAGCCATTCGCCTGCTTGCCCCGATGTTCGTGGTTACCCTGGCCGCCTGTGCCCCGGCGCCGATCTACAAGACCGCCGGCAACACACTCAACGTGCCGCCCCAGCAGGTATCTTCCTCGCCGCAGCGCTATCTCAATAGTGATGTGGTCTGGGGAGGCCGCATTGTCAGTGTCAGCAACCTGGCTGACCACAGCGAGATCGAGATCCTGGCCTACCCGCTGGACAACTCCCAGCGGCCGAAACCCAGCGACAACGGCAACGGTCGCTTCATCGCCGTCTTGCCCGGGTACGTCGAATCGTTCAACTACCCTTCCGGCAGCCTGGTCACGGTCAGCGGCCGTCTGGCCGGCACGCGGAATGATCGCGTCGGCGAAGCGGCTTATGTGTTCCCCGTGGTCACCACCAACGCCTCGCATGTGTGGACCGCCGCGGAACTTCGCAGTGGCAAGAGCAATTTCAGCTTCGGCGTCGGCGTGGGCGTGATCCGCTAGAATCGCAGGTTCTTGCCACGGGGAATACGCGCGCATGTCAGGTGATGCCAATTCGCTGAGGGCGGTCCTGCTGGCCCTGGGTGCCAACTTCGCCATTTTCATCGCCAAACTGGTGGCGGCGGTCTTCACCGGGTCCGGTGCCATGCTCGCCGAAGCAGTGCATTCGCTGGCCGACTGCGGCAACCAGGGCCTGCTGTTGCTGGGCATGCGGCAGGCCAAGCGGCCACCATCGAGCGAATACCCGCTGGGCTGGGGCCGCGCGCTGTATTTCTGGTCATTCCTGGTGGCCATGCTGCTTTTCAGCGTGGGCGGCATGTTTTCCCTCTATGAGGGCATCCACAAGCTCACCCACCACGAGCCGCTGAAGTGGCCGTGGCTGGCCGTGGGCGTGCTGCTGTTCGGGATCATCGCCGAAGGCGTGTCGATGCACGGCGCCATGAAGGAAGTGAACAAGGTACGTGGCGACCGCAGCATCTGGCGCTGGTTCCGGCAGACCCGTGCCAGCGAACTGCTGGTGATCTTCGGTGAAGACCTCGCCGCGCTCATTGGCCTGGCCTTCGCCCTGGTAGCGGTACTGCTGACCATGGCCACCGGGAACCTGCTCTTCGACGCCATCGGCACCATTGGCATCGGCGTGCTGTTGATCGCGGTGGCGGTGGCGGTGGCCATCGAGGTCAAGGCCCTGCTGATCGGCCAGGGCGTCGAGCCACATCGCCGCGACGAAATGCTCGTCTTCCTCAATGCACGCCCGGAAATCGCCCAGGTCTACAACCTGCTCACCCTGCAGATGGGCAATGACGTGATGGTGGCGGTGAAGGCGAAGATGAATCCCACGCCCAACAACCGCGAACTGGTGGAAGCCATCAATCGGGTCGAGGTCGACTTCAAGCGGGCCTTTCGTGACATCCGCTGGAGCTTCTTCGAGCCTGACATCGCCGACTGAAGAACCCATGCCCCCGGTGGCGGTAGAATGGTCGGTCCTGCCCTTCCAGCCGTCGCCTTTCCCGCATGCCGTCTGTCCTCAAACGCCCGCCCCTGCCCGCCACCGTGAAACAACGCCGCTACTGGGCGGCGCCGGCAGGTTCATCGTGGGCACTGAACGTGGCCGAGGCCGCCCGGGAGCACCAGGGCCTGCTGGTGGTGGTCACCCGGGACACGCAACGGGCGCACGCGCTCGAAGATGAGCTGAAGATTTTTGCAGGCGCCTTGCCGGTGCTGCATTTCCCGGATTGGGAAACCCTTCCCTACGATGTCTTCAGCCCGCATCCGGAGATCGTCTCCCAGCGCATCGCCACGCTCTACCAGCTGCCCCTGGTACAGCGCGGGGTGCTGGTGGTGCCGGTGGGCACGCTGATGCAGCGGCTGTCGCCGCGCTCGCATATCACCGGATCGGGCCTGGTCCTTAAAAAGGGACAGAAACTCGATCTGCAAACCGAGCAACGGCGTCTGGAAGCGGCTGGGTACCGCAACGTGCCACAGGTGGCGGAACCTGGCGATTTCGCCGTACGCGGCGCCCTGATCGATATCTTCGCCATGGGCGCACGTGAACCGTATCGCGTGGAACTGTTCGACGACGAGATCGATTCGATCCGAAGTTTCGACCCTGAAACACAGCGTTCCCAGCATCAGGTGGAAAGCGTCGAACTGCTGCCCGGACGCGAATTCCCGCTCACCGATGAAGCGGCGAAGCATTTTCGCAACGCGCTGAGGGAGCGGTTTCCGATCGACGTTCGCCGTTGCCCGCTGTACCAGGACATGAAGGAAGGCGTTACGCCAGGCGGCATCGAATACTACCTGCCACTGTTCTTCCCGAAGACTGAAACCCTCTTTGATTACCTCGCCGACGACGCGCTCTTCGTCCTTGGCGAGAATGTGCTTGATGCCGCCGATGCCTTCTGGACCCAGACCGCCGAGCGGTACGACCAGCGCGCCCATGACATCGAGCGGCCGGTACTGCCGCCCGATGAGATCTACCTGCCGCCCGATCGGCTGCGTGAGCGCCTGAATACCCGGGTGCGGGTAGAGGTGGTGCCGGCCACTCACGAGCATGCGGTATCGCTCGGCACGCAGCCTGCGCCGGATCTTCCGCTGAACCGCAAGGGCGAGGAACCGGGCACGGGCCTGCGCCATTTCCTGGCGTCCTACCGCGGCCGGGTATTGATCGCGGCGGATTCGGCTGGCCGGCGTGAGGCCCTGAACGAACAGCTTGCCGCTGCCGGCCTGCGGCCGGTGGCGCTGGAGGGCTGGCGTGCGTTCCTCGACGGCGACGACGCGCTGGCGATCGCCGTGGCCTCGCTCGAACAGGGCTTCGCCCTGGATTCGCCGCTCATCACCGTGCTCACCGAACGCGAACTCTTCGGCGAGCGCGTGCGCACGGACCGCAAGAAGCGCCGGGGCGCCGCGCGCGATCCGGAAAGCATCATCCGCGATCTCACCGAGCTTTCCATCGGCTCGCCGATCGTGCACATCGATCATGGCGTGGGCCGTTACCAGGGCCTGGTGTCGCTGGACGTCGGCGACATGCCGGGCGAGTTCCTCACCATCGAATACGCCAAGGGCGACAAGCTCTACGTACCCGTGGCGCAGCTCGGGCTGGTCAGCCGCTATACCGGCACCGCGCCGGAACTGGCGCCGCTGCATTCGCTCGGTGGCGATGCCTGGGAGAAAGCCCGCAAGCGCGCGGCCGAGAAAGTTCGCGACGTTGCCGCGGAACTGCTGGCCATCTACGCGCAGCGCGAGGCGCGGCAGGGCGAGTCGCTCGCCGTCGACCGCCAGCTGGTGGAAGAATTCGCCGCCACCTTCCCCTTCGAGGAAACCCCCGACCAGCAGCAGGCGATCGATAGTGTCATCGTCGACCTGGCAGCGCCCCGGGCCATGGATCGCGTGGTTTGCGGCGATGTCGGCTTCGGCAAGACTGAAGTGGCGCTGCGCGCGGCGTTCGCCGCCGCTACCGCGGGCAAGCAAGTGGCGGTACTGGTACCCACCACCTTGCTCGCCCAGCAGCATTACCGCAATTTTGCCGATCGCTTCGCCGACTGGCCGGTGCGGGTCGACGTGCTCTCGCGCTTCAAGTCGAAGAAAGACGTGGACGCAGCGCTCAAGCGCCTTGCCGATGGCAGCATCGATGTCATCATAGGCACGCACAAGCTTTTGCAGGCCGACGTCCGCTTCAAGAACCTCGGCCTCGTGATCGTCGACGAGGAGCAGCGTTTCGGTGTGCGCCAGAAGGAACAGCTCAAGAAGCTCCGCGCGGAAGTGGACCTCTTGACCCTTACCGCCACGCCCATCCCGCGCACCTTGAACATGGCCATGAGCGGCCTTCGCGACCTGTCCATCATCGCCACCCCGCCCGCCCACCGCACGGCGGTGCGCACACTGATCAGCAGCTGGCAGCCGGCGTTGATCCGCGAAGCCTTGCAACGCGAGCTGGCACGCGGCGGCCAGGTCTACTTCCTGCACAACGAGGTCAGCAGCATCGACCGCACGGCTCGCGAACTGGGCGAACTGGTGCCCGAGGCGCGCATCCGCATCGCCCACGGCCAGATGCCCGAACGCGAACTCGAGCAGGTCATGGCCGACTTCCACCGCCAGCGGTTCAACGTACTGGTATGCACCACGATCATCGAATCGGGCATCGACATTCCCAGCGCCAACACCATCGTGGTCAACCGCGCCGACCGCTTCGGTCTGGCGCAGCTGCATCAGTTACGTGGAAGGGTCGGACGATCTCACCACCGCGCCTACGCCTACCTTATCGTCCCCGACCGAAAGGCCATGACGGGTGATGCGGAAAAGCGACTGGAAGCGCTTGCCTCACTCGAGGAACTGGGTGCCGGCTTCACCCTGGCCACGCACGACCTGGAAATCCGGGGCGCCGGCGAGATGCTTGGCGAGGAGCAATCCGGTCAGATCCAGGAAATCGGCTTCGGCCTTTATACCGAGCTTCTCGACCGCGCCGTGCGGGCGTTGAAATCGGGCAAGGTGCCCAATTTCGACCTGTCCAGCGAACACGAAACAGAAGTGGAGCTGCACCTGCCGGCGTTGATCCCCGACGACTACCTGCCCGACGTGCACCAGCGGCTTACCTTGTACAAGCGCATCGCCAGTGCGCGCAACGAAGATGAATTGCGCGAACTGCAGGTGGAGATGATCGACCGTTTCGGCCTGCTGCCCGACCAGACGAAACAATTGTTCTCCCTGGCGACGCTGAAGCTGATGGCAACGCCACTGGGCGTTCGCAAGCTTGACTTCGGCCCCAGTGGCGGACGCGTGACATTTCGCGAGAAACCGGACGTCGACCCGATGGCGATCATCAAGCTGGTGCAGCAGCAGCCGAGGGTTTACAAACTCGACGGCCAGGACAAGCTGCGGGTGATCCTTGAACTGCCCGGCGCCACCGAGCGGGTCCGCACGGCCATCGACGTGCTGGTGTCACTGGGAGCACGGCGCCCCGGATAAGGGCGCCGTTGGTGCCAGGTCAGCGAACCAGGTACTGCACGCTGAATTGTTTTTCCGCGTCGAACCATACGTGTTCCACCCGCAGGCCGGCCTTGTGGGCCAGTTCGGCGAAATCCTCCAGCGAATACTTGCAGCTGTATTCCACCTGCATGGCCTCGTCTTCGCCGAAGGCGAATACCTCGTTGCCGACGTGGACATCCTGCTGCCGCGTGCTGACCAGGGTGGTTTCGATACGGCCAGCCATCGGGTTGTAATGAGCGCGATGGGCGAAGGCGGAAAGGTCGAAGTCGGTACCGACCTCGCGATTCAGCCGCACCAGCATGTTCAGGGTGAACTCGCGGGTGATGCCAGCCGCATCGTTGTACGCAGCCTCGATCAGGGCGGGATCCTTCTTCAGGTCGACACCGATCAGCACCGCGCCGTTGTCGCCCATCTCCGCGCGCATCAGCTGCATGATCGCCACTGCATCACGGGCAACGAAGTTGCCGATGGTGGAACCGGGAAAGTAGATCACCGTGCGGCGCGGCGAACGCGTGGCCACCGGCAGCCGCAGCGGCTGGGTGAAATCGGCGCAGACCGGTTGCATCGGCACCTGCGGGAACGCAGTGGACAGCGTGGCCACCGAATCGAGCAGGGCCGAGCGGGAGATCTCCACCGGAACATAGGCCACGGGCGTTGCAAGATGCTCAAGCAACAATCGCGTTTTGATGCCGCTGCCGCTGCCGTATTCCACCAGGCGGACATCGGGCCCGAGGGTGGCGGCGATGTCGCCGGTGTGCTCGCGCATCAGCGCGATTTCCGCCCGAGTGAGGTAGTACTCCGGCTGCTCGCAGATCGCCTCGAACAGCTGCGAGCCGCGTTCGTCGTAGAACAACCGCGAGGGCAGGCGCTTGGGCTTGGCGCGAAGGCCCCGACGCACGACATCGAGCGTGTCGGCTACCGCCGGATGACGGTCGTCCAGGCGAATGTCGTTCGGTAATGCGCTCATCTATCCTGTCCCAACCTGATCCCCGAAAATTGCCACCGCGCGTGGGGAGGAAAGAAATTGCGGTAGCTGGCACGAAGGTGGCTGGCTGGCGTGGCGCAGGAGCCACCCCGGAGTACCCACTGGCCGTTCATGAACTTACCGTTGTACTCGCCCAGCGCCCCAGGCGCCGTCCGGAATGCCGGATAGCTGGTGTAGGCGCTCATCGTCCATTCCCAGACATCGCCGAACATCTGCAGCAGGCCGGGCGCGGATTCCGCCGCCAACGGGTGGAAGCGGCCGGTGTCCTGGAGGTTGCCCTGGACATCCAGGCCGCTGGCCGCGTGCTCCCACTCTTCCTCGCGCAGCAGACGCGCGCCGGTCCAATGGGCAAAGGCATCGGCCTCGAAGTAGCTCACGTGCGACACCGGGGCATTCGGATCCAGCGGCTGGACGCCGGCGAGGGTGAATTCGCTTGCAAGGTCTTCCTGCCAGTACAGCGGCCGTTGCCAGCCTTCGCGCTGGATCAGGTCCCAGCCATCGGACAGCCACAGGGTGGGCGTGCGGTAACCGCCATCGGCGATGAAGGCCAGGTACTCAGCGTTGGTCACCGGGCGGTTGGCCAGCGCATGTGGCAGCAGCAACACGCGATGACGCGGCCCTTCGTTGTCGAAACTGAAGTCCTCGCCCGCATGACCCACTTTCACGATGCCCTCAGCGCCGGCCACGAAGGTCAGCGGCACGGCCTGGCGCGGCAAGGGTTTGGGCGCCTCGTGGTAAGCCGGCAGCAAGGGGTTGCACGAAAATGCATGCTTGATGTCGGTCAGCAACAATTCCTGGTGCTGCTGTTCGTGCTCGGTCCCCAGGCGGACGATGGCATGCTCGGTGTCATCCAGGGCGTTGTCGTCGAGCAGACGCGCGACACGCTCGTCCACCCAGGCGCGGTAGTCGCGCACTTCATCGAGCGAGGGACGCGTGAGCAGGCCGCGCGCAGGGCGCGCATGCATCGCACCCACGCTCTGGTAGTAGGAATTGAACAGGTAATTGAGCCGTTCGTCGTAGGGCCGGTGGCCCGGCCTTGGCGTCAGCAGGAATTGCTCGAAGAACCAGCTGGTATGGGCAAGGTGCCATTTGGCCGGACTGCAGTCGGGCATCGACTGCACCATGGCATCCTCTGCCGACAAGGGGGCGGCCAATGACAGCGATCGTGCTCGAACAGCTGCGAACCGAAGCGAAAGTTCCGCTTCCGGCGCCCCCGCCGCCGCTTTAAGCGGCATGGGGGAATTCACGCGAAATGCTCCGTCGGGGTCATCGTCACCAGCGGTGGCCTTGGCAGGGTCATCCGCTCATGATCCCACCCGGATCGTTCAGGACTTGTGATCCCGAACCACCGCGAGCATTCTTATCCTCCTCACAGAGGCCGGAGGTAATGAGGATGAAACGGACCCATGCCAATGTGTTAGCGCTGCTGCTTGCCTTGCCTGCCGGTGTCCTGTCCGCGCAGGACGCTTCCCGCCAGCCGATCCGACCCGTCTCCGACTGCATGCGCATCGACCGCATCAACGACTGGGCGGTGGTCAACGACCGCACGGTGATCGTGAGCAACGGCCCGAACCGCTTCAAGATAACGACCCAGGCCTCATGTCCCCGCCTGGGAACCGGCAATTCGTTGCGCTTCCGCGCCGCGCCCGACAAGAATTCCCTCGGCCTCTCGGCGATCTGCGGCGAGACCGGCGAAGCGGTATTCGCCCGCGACCAGCCACCCTGCGCCATCGCTTCGGTGGAAAAGATCGACAAGCACGCTTATGACAGCCTGGCGAAGAAGGCACACCACCATGGCAGCGGCGCCGACCAGCCCACCGTGCCGCCACCCGGCGGACGTTGATACATAAAAAAACCCGGCCTGAGCCGGGTTTTTTTTGACACCTTCGAGCGATCGATCAATAGCCGTCGTCACGCACATAACGCGTGCCGTAGCCATCCTCGTAGGTCGTGGTGGTCACGGTACGACGGACCACGGGCTGGTCATCGTAAACCACCGTGGCAGGACGGGTATAAACCACGGGTGCGTCGTAGTAGACCGGCGCCGGGCGCGTAGCGCTGTAGATGGCGCCACCGACCACACCGGCGATGATCGCACCGCCAATCCAGCGGCCGCCGCTCCAGTAACCGCCATGCCCACCGCGATAGTAACCGCCGTGATAGCCGCCACCGTGGTAGCCACCGCGGTAACCACCGTGCGGACCGTAGGCGAACGCGCCCGGTGCAAATGCCATCAGGCCCGCCGCGGCGAGTGCCAGGACCGTCTTGGACTTCGACATCTTCATGGGTACCACCTCCGGTTGATGGTTGACATTTTCCTCTAATTCCATGAATGCCTGCTAACCGTTTTTGCCCCAGGGATCAACCGCGTGGCCGCGAAGGATCCAGCAACCGTGGATGTCTGAACGGCGGGCGAAATCGAACGGTATGCTGGCCGCCGAAAAGTCCTCGATGGTGAAGTCGGCCTGCAGTGCTTCGCGGTCCAGGCGGAAGCGCCGGAAATTGTTCGAGAACACGATCGCGCCGCCCACCGCAAGCCGCGCGCCACAAGCCTTCAGCAACGCCACGTGGTCGTTCTGTACGTCGAAATCTTCCGCGCGCTTGGAGTTGGAAAAGGTGGGTGGATCCACGTAGATCAGCCCGTATTTCATGCCCGGCTTGTTGATGAAATACATCGCGTCTTCCTGAACGAGCCGGTGGCGCTCGCCGCTAAACCCGTTCAGCGCCAGGTTACGCGATGCCCAATCCAGGTAGGTGGCCGAGAGGTCCACGCTGGTGGTGTCGCGTGCGCCGCCGGCCGCGGCATAGACACTGGCCGAGCCGGTGTAGGCAAAGAGGTTGAGCATGTGCTTTCCGCCGGCGAGCTGGCGCACCTTGTCCCGCACCAGGCGGTGGTCCAGGAACAGACCGGTGTCCAGGTAGTCGGTGAGGTTCACCTCGAAGTCCAGTCCACCCTCGTGGACGATGATGAATTCCCCACGCTGGTCCATCTGGCCGTACTTCGAGCCACCCTTGCCGCGCGAGCGCGTCTTCACCGCGATGCGGTCGCGACTGACACCAAGCACCTGCCCCGCCACCCGCACCGCCTCGCGCAGGCGCGTGGCGGCGATCTCCGGCGGCACCGATTCCGGCGCCTTGTACTCCTGCACGTGCAGCCAGTCGCCGTAGACGTCGATCGCCACCGCGTATTCGGGGAGGTCCTGGTCGTAGGCGCGATAGCACTCGATGCCTTCGCGGGCCAGGCGCTTGCGCAGGTGCCTTAGGTTCTTTTCCAGCCGGTTGGACAGCATCTGCGCGCCGGGCGACAACGGCCTGACTTCGCGAGGGGATGCGTCGTCCCGGGCATGCAGGTCGAATGTCAGCAGTACCGTGGCCAGGGCGCCGTTGAAGAGCGCGTAGCGCTTGTCCGGGCGCAACCGCATGGCCTGGCCCAGCTCCGTGTCGCCGGCCAGCACCGCGGCGCGCCAGCCACCGAACCGGCTACGCAGCACATCGCCGAAATCACGGTAGAGGGCAGGCAGTTCCGCGCGGTCGCCCAGGCGCTCGCCGTAGGGCGGGTTGGTCACCACCAGGCCCGTGGATGTCGCCGGCGGCGGTTCCACGTGCAGGGCATCGCGCTTGTCCAGATGGAAGAACCCGGCGACGCCGGCTTCCTGGGCATTACGTTTGGCGGTCTGCACCATGCGCGGGTCGGCGTCGCTGCCGAAGAACACCGGACGAAGCTCGCGCAGCCCCGCCATCGCCCGCGCATTGGCTTCCTCCAGCAGGCCGCGCCAGAGCGCAATGTCGTGCCCGCGCCAACCGAGGAAACCGAAATATTCCCGGCGCAGACCAGGCGCGACATCGGCCACCATCAGCGCGCCTTCGATCAGCAGGGTTCCTGAGCCACACATCGGGTCGAACAACGCCCCACCAGCGGCGTAGGTTTCCGGCCAGCGCGCCCGGAGCAGGATCGCCGCGGCGAGGTTTTCCTTCAGGGGAGCTTCGCCCTGCAGCTCGCGCCAGCCACGCCGATGCAGCGGGGAACCGGCCAGGTCCAGCGACACGGTGAGCCGGTCACGGCGCAGGCGGAGGTTCACGCGCAGGTCGGGTTCTTCCGGGTCGACATCGGGCCGGGAGCCACTGGCCTGGCGGAACTGGTCAACGATGGCGTCCTTGGCGCGCAGGGCGATGTACTGGCTATGCGTCAGCTTCGATTGCGCGGTGTTGGCGTCCACGGCCAGCGTGCCATGGGGTGCCAGGTGCACCGACCAGTCGATCGAGCCGATGGCCTGGTACAGCGCGTCGCCATCGGCTGCGTCGAACTCGCCCAGCGGCATCAGGATGCGGCTGGCCAGCCTTGACCACAGGCAGGCCCGGTAGGCCACGGCCTTATCGCCCGAAAAATGCACACCGGCAAGGGCTTCGTGTACGTCCGTGGCGCCCACAGCGACCAATTCGTCGCGCAGCAGCAACTCCAGGCCCTTCGGACAGGTAGCGAACCAGGTATTCATTCGCCGAACTGCTCCAGGAACAACAGGAACTGGCCGGCTATGGCCTCTACATGCGCGCTAAGCCGGTGGTCGTCGGCCAGCAGCAGGGCGGGCATGCCGGCCCCGGCGGCAAAGCCCAGCGCGCGGTCGGCAGGGCAGACATCATCATCGTAGCCGTGGACGAGGAACGAAGGCACGTCGCGCGCCAGGTCCAGGCCCTTTTCGAACCCCGGGATTTCCACCGGCAGGGCCATCAGGAAAAGCCCGGCCACGGCGCGGTCAAGCGATACCAGGGAAGAGACGAAGGCGCCCATGCTCGAACCCACCAACACCGGCGGGCTGGGCGAGGCGTCGATAGCGGCGCGCAGCCGTGCCAGGCGGGGAGCTACCGAACTTGCGTGGCCCTGGAGGTCGTCCTGGCGGTAGTCCGGCCGCTGGCAGGTCCAGCCGACGGAGGTTGCCAGGGCCGCCAGCACGCTGACCTTGGTCGCATCCGGGCCGCTGTCGGAGCCATGGGAAAGAATGATGTGGCCGGCCATGGCTGCCTCCGGGGGTAACGGGTGACCGCGTATCGTATCAGGCGCCGCCCATGGCAGACTCCCGCCATGCCCGCCATCGCCCAACAATTCCTGCCTTATGTCGACATCCTGGCCGAGCGCCCGCTCGCGGCCATCGACCTGATCGTCATCCACTGCACGGAATTGCCAGACATGGCCATGGCACGGGAGTATGGCGAGCGCATCGTGCATGACAGCGGCGCGGGCAACAGCGGCCACTACTACATCGACCGCGACGGCAGCATCGTCTGCTACGTGCCACCGGAACGGGTGGCCCATCATTGCCGCGGCTACAACGCCCGTTCGGTCGGCATTGAGCTTGTGAACATCGGCCGCTATCCCGACTGGTTCGACTCGCGCCGGCAAGTGATGACTGAGCCCTACCCCGCGGCGCAGATACACGCACTGGGCAGCCTGCTGGCGAGCTTGCGCATGCAGCTGCCCAACCTTGCGTGCATCGCCGGCCACGAAGACCTGGACACCGCCCAGGTGCCCGCCAGCAATGACGATTCGGTGGAAGTACCCCGCAAGCGCGACCCGGGCCCCCAATTCCCCTGGGCGCGCGTGCTCGACGGATGCCGGCTGCGGCGCATCGCCACCGGGTAAGTCCAGGGGGTTCCCCTATAATGGCCCGCTTTCATGACCGGGCCGGACCCATGCACGACAACCATGTCGCCGAACTCGTCGACCTCCTGAAGCTTGAGCGTCTGGAGGACAACCTGTTCCGCGGACAGAGCCGCGACATCGGCACGCCTTACGTGTTCGGCGGGCAGGTGCTGGGCCAGGCGCTTTCCGCCGCCCAGCAGACCACTGATCCCAGCCGCGAGGCACACTCGCTGCACGGCTATTTCCTGCGTGCCGGGGACATCAGCGCTCCGATCGTCTACAACGTCGAGCGCACCCGCGACGGCGGTTCATTCTCCTCGCGGCGCGTGGTGGCCATCCAGCACGGCCAGCCCATCCTGGATTGCTCGGTGTCCTTCCAGGCTTATGAAAAAGGCGTCGAACACCAGATGGCCATGCCCGAAGTCCCGCTGCCCGAAGATGTCGAGCCCCTGCCGCCGCTGCCTGCCGAGGAACTGGCGAAGTTGCCCGAGAAAGCCCGGCGCTGGCTCGATCGCCAGGGCCCCTTCGAATTCCGCCACGTGTGGCCGCGCGATGAACTGCGCCCTGCCAAACGTCCGCCTTACCAGCACATCTGGTTCCGCCTCACCGCGCCGGTAGCCGACGAACAGGCCCTGCACCGTGCCCTGCTGGCCTACGCCTCGGATTTCCACCTGATCGGCACGGCCACGCTCCCGCACGGGCTTTCGCTTTTCACACATAACATCCAGATGGCAAGCCTGGACCACGCCATCTGGTTTCACCGCCCGTTCCGCACCGACGAGTGGCTGCTGTACTCCTTCGACAGCCCCACCGCGCAGGGCGGCCGTGGACTTGCCCGCGGCATGATCTTCACCCGGGATGGACGCCTGGTGGCCTCCACTGCGCAGGAAGGCCTGATCAGGCTGCGATCATGATGCTGCTTGGCTACACTCACCACCATGCGTGAGCTCTATACCTCCCCCCGCCCCGACAACATCGACCGCGTCGTGGCGTTACTGGCCGACGACGGCATCGAAACGAAGATCGAGGGCCGTTCGGTGCTCAAGCGCTCGACCTACCAGCGCTTCAGCTATACGCAGAAGCAGCCGGACCGCTCCGCCTGGGAACAGGTGTGGGTGATCCACGCCGACGACTACGCCCGCGCCCGCGCCACGGTCAAGGCCCTGGGTATCGAGCCGGTGGTGCGCTTCGGCGACGAACTGGCCGCCTCCCGGCAGCCGGCGCCCCAACGCACCGCCTCGCGTATCCGGCTGATGACACTGGCCGTGGTGCTGGGCGTATTCCTGGTGGTGGCGCTGAAAATGGTCCAGTTCATCTGACGGGCGCCATGGCCCAGGCGCGGTGAACGGATGAAACCGGGACGGGGCTAGAATCCTCCCATGCGCTCCGAACGCGTCCGCCTGTTCCAGACCCTGCCCCACGCTTGCGGGTATTTCCCCGAGCGCACGGCGCAGAACCTGGTGATCGACCCGGCGGCCCCACAACTGGACAAGGTATACGGCACGGCGCTGGCCGGTGGATTCCGCCGCGCGGGCGGCCATCTGTATCACCCCAACTGCGACCAGTGCCGGGCGTGCGTACCCTGCCGCATCGATGCCGACCACTTCATAGCCGATCGCAGCCAGCGCCGCTGCGAGCGGCGCAATGCCGACCTTACCGTGATCGAGGCGGAACCGGGCTACACCCGCGAACGTCACCGGTTGTACGAACGCTACCTGCGCACCCGCCATGCCGGTGGCGGCATGGACGCTGCCGACAGCGACGACTTTGGCCGGTTCCTTACCGCACCCTGGAGCCCCACGTTGTTCCTGGAGTTACGCCAGGGGCCGACCTTGCTCGGCGTAGCGGTCACCGACGTCTGCCTGAACGGTGTTTCGGCCGTCTATACGTTCTTCGATCCCAGTCACGCCGAACGCGGGCTGGGCACCTTCGGCATCCTTAGCCAGGTGGCGCTGGCGCGTCGCCGCGGCCTGCCGCATGTATACCTTGGCTTCTGGATCGAAGGCCATCCGAAGATGGATTACAAGAGGCGCTTCCGACCGCTGGAGATACGCCGCAACGGCCTGTGGCAACCCCAGGCCTAGGAGACGGGCGGCGGCACCGGGTAGGGGTGCAGTCTGGCCAGTGAGATCGACAGGCCGTCGTCGCCCACCACGCGGCAATGCTGCCGGCGCAACTGCCGCGGCTCCTTCACCCCGCAGCTGTGCGCGATGGTGCCCACCTCGTGCATGAGGTTGGTGGCGTAGTGATATACGCGCTCGCTCTTGTCGCCCACTACAAGGCCACGCTGCAGGCGCCGGTTGTGCGTGGTAATGCCGGTGGGGCACGTGTTGCGGTTGCACTGAAGCGACTGGATGCAGCCCAGCGCAAGCATGAAGCCACGCGCGGAATTGACGAAATCCGCACCCATCGAAAGTGCCCAGGCCACGTCATACGCGGTAATGCATTTTCCCGAGCACACCACCTTGATCCGTTCGCGCAATTGCTTGGCCAGCAGCACGTCCACCAGCGCCGGCAGTGATTCGTGCAACGGCAGGCCGACGCCCTCCATCAGGGTTTGCGGCGCCGCGCCCGTGCCCCCTTCGGATCCATCCACGATGATGAAGTCCGGCGCGCTTTCGATGCCGCGTTTCCAGATCTCGTCGCACAGGTCACGAATCCAGTCGAGGTCGCCGAGTACCGCCTTGAAGCCCACGGGCTTGCCGGTAAGGTCACGTATATGGGTAAGGGCATCCATCAGCTGCGCAATGCTACCGATATCGATGTGCCGGTTCGGGCTTTGTGAATCCTGGCCCACGGGGATACCGCGGATGGCAGCGATCTCGGGCGTTACCTTGCTTCCCGGCAACAGGCCGCCCAGGCCCGGCTTGGCGCCCTGCCCCAGCTTGATGGAAACCATCTTCACCTGCTTGTGAGCGCACACTTCGAGCAGGCGCTGGTCGTCGAGCAGGCCCTGCGCGTTTCGCACGCCGTACTTGGCAGTGCCGATCTCGAAGATGATGTCGCAGCCACCTTCAAGATGGTACGGCGCCAGGCCGCCCTCGCCGGTGTCCATCCAGATACCAGCCTTGGCGGCACCGCGTGACAGGGCACTGACCGCGGGCGCTGACAACGCACCGAAGCTCATGGCCGAGATATTGAAGAACGCCGCGTGGGAATACGGCTCGCGTGCATACGGACCGATGGTGGTCGGCCGTGGCTCCACGTGCTCGACGGCAAGCTCCGGAAAAGGTGCGTTGACGAAGAACGGCACGCCTTCGGCGCGAAGGTCGCGCGTGGACCCGAAGGCCACGGTGTTTTCCACGTTCTTCGCCGCGCGGTACACCCATGTGCGTTCGGCCCGGTTGAAGGGCATTTCCTCGCGATCCATGGCGAAGAGGTACTGCCGGAAGAATTCGCCAAGTTTCAGGAAGCCGTAACGGAAGTGCCCGATCACTGGATAGTTACGCAATACCGCGTTGGCCGTCTGGTTGCGGTCGACCACCCAGGTGACGACGATGACCACCGTCAGCAGGGCCATGGCAAGCAAGATGGCTGCGACGGAAATCTCCACCACCACCACGAGCCAATGTGCGAATCCGACCTGTTCCATGTTCGCTTTCCCTTTCGTCTAGAGCTCGACCTTGATCTTGCCTGCGGCGCGCACGGCTTTGTCACGAGCCGCTTCCGGGTTGTCCCCGCGTGCCAGGGTCACCGCCATGCGCCGGCGGCCACGAACCTCGGGCTTGCCGAAGATGCGGACCATCGTATCGGGCTCGGCCAGTGCCTGGGCGATGCCGTGGTAACGCGGCGCCACGCCGTCGCCTTCCACCAGCACGGCACAGGAAGCGGACGGACCATAAAGCCGGATCGCCGGCACCGGCAGGCCGAGGATCGCACGCGCATGCAGCGCGAACTCGGAAAGATCCTGGGAAATAAGCGTGACAAGGCCCGTGTCGTGGGGGCGCGGACTTACTTCGGAGAAGATCACCTCGTCGCCCCGCACGAAGAATTCCACGCCGAACACGCCCCAGCCACCCAGCGCGCCGGTGATCGCCCCGGCCTGGCGCTGCGCGTCGGCCAGCGCTGTCGGGCTCATCGCCTGCGGCTGCCACGACTCACGGTAGTCGCCGTCTTCCTGACGGTGGCCGATCGGCTCACAGTAGGCCACGCCGTCGGCGTGGCGCACGGTAAGCAAGGTGATCTCATAATCGAAATCGATGAAGCCCTCGACGATCACCCGTCCCTTGCCCGCGCGGCCACCGGACTGCGCGTAGTCCCACGAGGTATCGGCGTCGGCAAGCGTGCGTACCACGCTCTGTCCCTTGCCCGATGAACTCATCACCGGCTTGACCACGCAGGGCGTGCCCAGCGCCTGGACGGCATCGAGGTATTCCTCTCGCGTGCCACAGAAGCGATAGGGCGACGTAGGCAGCTTCAGTTCCTCGGCGGCGAGGCGGCGGATGCCTTCGCGATCCATGGTGAGCCATGCCGCACGCGCGGTCGGGATCACCTTCAGCCCCTCTTTTTCAAGCTCTATCAGGGTGGGCGTGTGGATGGCTTCGATCTCCGGCACCACGAGGTCCGGATTTTCCTGCTCGATGACCGCACGCAACGCCGCGCCATCGAGCATGTCGATCACGTGGCTGCGGTGGGCTACCTGCATCGCCGGCGCGTTGGCGTAGCGATCCACGGCGATCACCTCCACCGCAAGGCGCTGCAACTCGATGGCGACTTCCTTGCCCAGCTCGCCGGAACCGAGCAGCAGTACGCGCAAGGCGTGCGGGGAATGGGGGGTGGCAAAGGGCTTCATTGACGACTCCAGGGCAGGTCGTGGGCATTCTAGCGGCCCGACCCGAAATTGGCCTTGGAAGGGCAACTCAAGTGGCTATTGACGCGCGGCCTTGGCGGGAGTTAAGTGCAATCACGTCCCCACGAAAACCCGGTGAGTGCCATGGCCATGCGACGCGGTTTGATAGTCGTTGTACTGGTGTGCCTGAGTCCCGCGCTCCATGCGCAGGATACCTGGATGAGCGTCCTGCTTGATGGCCGCAAGATCGGCCACATGGAGATCGCCCGCAACCACGAAGGTGACACCCTCACCACCCGCCAGGCACTGGCCATCCGCATTTCGCGGGCTGGGCAGCCACTGGTGCTGACCTCCACCACGACGGCCGTGGAAGACACCGTGGCCCAGCCATTGGCCTTCAGCACCGAAACCGGCATGTCGAAGGTCACCAGCGGCAGCCATGGATCGCGCCGCCCCGATGGCCTGTTCGATGTCACCACCAGCGTGGGTGGACAGGTCCAGCAGGACACGCTCGGTTGGCCTTCCGGTGCGCAGCTGGCGGAAGGCCAGCGACAAACCATGCTCGCCCGCGGGTTCATTCCCGGCACGCGCTACACCATGCGCAACTTCGACCCGAATTCCCGTTCGGCCATCGATGTGGGCATGGAGGTGATCGGCCCCGAGGTCGTGGAACTGCCCGGTGGCCGTGAACGTCTGCAACACCTGCGTCAGACGCTGCGCCTGACGCGCGGCGAACAGGTGATGGATCTGTGGGTTGACGACCAGGCCTATGTCAGGCGTGGCATGACACCCTTCCTGGGCTTCCATATGGAAATGGTGGCCTGCGACCATACCTGTGCCATGGCGCCGGATCAGGATATCGACGTGCTGCGGCTGGCGATGATCGACGCGCCGCGGCCGATGACGCAAAACCTCCGCGAGACGCCGATCCGCTACGTGGTGAAAGTTACCGGCAACGCCCGGGGGGAACTGATCCAGACCGACGAGCAATCCGTCACCCGGCTTGGCACCGACCTCTACGCGCTGGATATCGGCGTGGGCAAGCGCGGTAACGAATCGCCGCCCACCGACGATGACACAGCGGCCAATGCCTGGCTGCAATCGGCATCGCCGGAACTGCACGCCGCGGCGCTTGCCGCGGTGGGCGAGGCCGGATCCGACCTGCAGCGCATGCGGCGCCTGCGTACGTTCGTGTCCGAACACATCGACAGCCATGGGCTGGACGTGGGCTATGCCTCGGCGCTCGAAGCCCTGCGCAGCGGCCATGGCGACTGCACGGAAAACGCTGTGCTGTTGACTGCCCTGGCCCGTTCGCTGGGCATTCCTGCCCGCGTGGTTACCGGCGTGGTCTATGCCACCCGCTACGGTGGCGCCTCGCGCGTGTTCGTGCCCCACGCATGGATGCAGGCCTGGGTCGAGGGACGCTGGCGCAGCTACGACGCAGCGCTGCGTCGCTTCGACAGCACGCACATTGCCCTGGCCACCGGCAACGGCGACCCATGGAAGTTTTATACGGCCATGGCGCTGCTGGGCAATATCCGCATTGACCGCGCCACACCGCTGGACGGCATCATGGACACCATGCCGATCGCCGATTCCGCTCCGGCGGCACCCTCTGGGAGCGGCATGCGCTAGAAGGCACTTGCGTATGATATCGTTTTGATATCAAATTCTCCCACAAAGGGAGAAACCACCATGAACGAACGTACTGCGTTTTCCGTCGCCGGGATCCCGGTGGTCATCGGGCTGTTGCTGCTCGCCATCGTGGCGGGGAGCCTCGTATTACTTGGCGCCACCACGCCAGCCATGCCGAAACAACCGGTCGCTGGCATCGTGCTGTTCGCGCTGGTCGCCTTCCTGGGCAAGGGCCTGTTCCAGGTGCAGCCCAACCAGGGCCAGCTGATGCAGTTGTTCGGCAAGTACGCAGGCACCGCACGCATCGAGGGCCTGCGCTGGACCAATCCGTTCTACAGCCGCCGCCCGGTGAGCCTGCGCGTGCGCAACTTCGAAAGCGGCCGGCTGAAGGTCAACGACAAAAACGGCAACCCGATCGAGATCGCCTCGGTGGTGGTGTGGCAGGTGGTGGACACCGCCGAAGCGGTGTTCTGCGTGGACGACTACGAGAATTTCGTGCACATCCAGACCGAATCGGCCCTGCGCCAGATGGCCCAGAGCTACGCCTACGATACCCACGACGATGGCACGCCATCGCTGCGCAGCCACGGCGACGAGATCAACAATCACCTGCGTGAACAAATCGAGGCACGCCTGCAGAAGGCCGGTGTGCAGGTGATCGAGGCACGCATCAGCCACCTTGCCTATGCGCAGGAAATTGCCCAGGCCATGCTGCAGCGGCAGCAGGCCAGCGCCATCGTCGCGGCGCGCAGCCGCATCGTCGAGGGCGCCGTGGGCATGGTGGCGATGGCCCTGGACCAGTTGCGCCTGCAGGGCGTGGTGGAGCTGGATGAAGAGCGCAAGGCAGCGATGGTGTCGAACCTGCTGGTGGTGCTGTGTGGCGACCGATCGACGCAACCGGTGGTAAACACCGGCACGCTGTACGGCTAGTCCGGTGGCATCGGAGAAAAAAGCCTATCCGTTGCGGGTCAGCGCGGTGGTCCTTGAGGCCATGCAGCGCTGGTCCGACGATGAATTGCGTAGCCTCAATGCGCAGATCGAATACGTGCTGCGCGAGGCATTGCGCAAGAGCGGCCGGATGAAAGCCCCCGAGGATCCGGGTGACGCCTAGGCATCACCCGCCCGGGCTTTCATCGATACCGCCAGGGCGATCCAGCCGGCGATGAAGGCCAGGCCGCCGAACGGCGTCACCACGCCTACCAGCCGCGGCGCCCCGAGCGCCAGCGCGTACAGGCTGCCGCTGAACAGCACGACGCCTGCGAAGAAGAGCCACGCCGCCGCGGCCCGCCAACGCCCCGCTCCACCTGCCACGGCCAGGCCCAGCGCCAGCGCGTGCCACAAGTGGTAGTCCACGCCGGTGCGCCAGATGTCCAGGGCATGGTCATCGAGCACGCCGCGTAACGCATGGGCGCCAAAGGCGCCGCAAACGACACCACTGGCGCCGGCCACCGCCACCAGGACGGCCAATGAAGTGGGGACAGGTTGTCGCATCAGGGCAGGTTCCTTGGCCATGGCCGGGATGCCATGGCGTATCCTTCATAGGATCGCAAGAGCGGAGTTTCGCATGAAGTTGCCACGGGCCTGGGTGCTGGCCTTCGGATTGACCCTCGCCCTGCTCGCGGGCTGCCACCATGAAGCACAACCTTCGTGGCGTCTGACCGATGTCAGCGGCCACCTTCCCGACCTTGCGTTCAAGCTCACCGACGATAACGGCAAGACGGTGACCGCCGCCGACTACCGCGGCAAGGTACTGCTGGTGTATTTCGGCTACACGCACTGTCCCGATGTGTGCCCGCTCACCCTGGCCCACTTGCACGTGGTCATGCAGCGGTTGGGCGCAAAAGCCGACGACGCACGCATCCTGTTCGTCAGCGTCGACCCGGCCCGCGACACACCGCAAACCATGCACGCCTACGTCAACGCCTTCGACAAGCGCGCCGTGGGCCTGGTGGGGCCAGACAAGGACATCGAGGCGCTGGCCAAGCGGCTGCGCTCGGCCTACACACGTGAACCGGACAAGGGCGACGGCGCGTACGACGTCAGCCACAGTTCGGCCATCTATCTTTTCGACCGTGATGGCAAGGCGCGCGTGCTGGCCACGCCTTCCGCCTCGCAGGACGACATGGTGCACGACGTTTCCCTGTTGATCGACCTTGGAGCCAAGGCATGATGTCCCGCCCTTCCCTGCTTGCCTGCATGGCTGCCACGAGCTGGCTGCTGATCGCAGGTGATGCTGTTGCCGGCGACGCGGATGCCATCACCGCAAGCAACGCCTGGATCCGCGTGTTGCCCGGTGACCTGCCCGCCGGCGCCTTCGCCAATTTCACCAATGCCAGCGACCATGCCGTGGCGCTCACCGGTGCCTCAAGCATCCGCTACGGCCAGGCGATGCTCCATCGCAGCAGCACCGAAGGCGGCATGGGTCGCATGGAAACCGTGGACAAGCTCGAGATTCCCGCCCACGGCAGCGCGAAACTGTCCCCCGGCGCGTACCACGTGATGCTGATGCACGCCAAGCCCGCCGTCGTGCCTGGCGACAACGTGGTGCTTACACTGTCCTTTGCTGACGGAAGCCACAAGGACGTCACCTTCCAGGCGCGGCCCGCCAACGCGCTGTAGCGCGTTCGACCGACCATTCAACGACCCAGGCGGGCTAGCCGGCGTTGGGCGCCCTGCGGACCGGGCGCGCCACCACGGCGCGCCTTGGCAGACGCCCCGAGCGGGACAATCGCAACCATTGCCGCAGTGCCAGCAGGCCGCCGATCGATTCGATGACGGCCGCGGGCACCCACATGATCACGCCGCCGATCAGCTGGCCGGTGAGCACGTTCATCGAAAACGCCCGCCCACAGATTTCGAAGATCGGATAAAGGTCGGTCTTTGAGAAGGTGACGATGGCGCCGGCGACGATCTGCGGCGTCATGGTGAGTGCGGGTGAGAGTACGCGGATGCCGGCCGTCATGCGTCCGGGTGGATGCGGGCGGTGATCGAGCACCAACCACCAATAAGCCAGGCCGCTGAACACCATCGACCAGTTCATCGCGCGATAGATGCGCCAGTCCAGCATCGCCAGTGTCTGCATGGGCGGAATCAGCCAGACCAGGATCAGTGCCACGAACAACAACGTGACGAAGGTGGGATTGAGCAACACGGCATAAGCCACCCGGAAGGGCAAGGACGCCTCTACCCGTCGCAGGACGATTCGCGCACGCACAGGCAAGCCTTCACGCAGCACCATGCCGGGATAACTGGCGATCACCAGCAGCGGCGCCAGGTGGTGCAGCAGTACCTGCTGGATCCGGTGCATGAAGAATTCATGCTCGGCGTAGTAGTCGAAATAGGTATGCAGCGAGAAATAGAACATCGCCATGCCTGTCCAGAACGACACCTGGCGCGAGATCGACGGACGGCGATGGCGGGTACCACGCAGGTAGAGCACCGCGGTGCCGATGAACAGCGCGAGGAACGTCCAGGAAAATTCCCAGGGATCGATCCACTTCATCACGTCGGGTATCTCCTGGCCGGCCTGGGCGCCGCATGCGGCTGCCCAAGGATAGCGCCTGCGGCCACCTGGGCCACGGTAATGCGACCGATTGTCCTAGTTCCGGCGGCGGGTGCGGCGCCCGCGGCGCCAGCCATAGAGCAAACCCGCCAGCGCTACCAGGGCCGGTACCAGCACGATGTTGACGAACTTCACCCGCAGTCCCAGCGCGTCGATCTCTGCGTTGAGCTGGTGCTGCACATCGCGCAGTTCCTTGCTGATGGCAAGCTTGCGTTGCAGGAACTTCTCAAGTTCATGCTTCTGCTCGGCGCTGGCGGTTCCGCCCTTGCCCGGCTGCAGTTCGGCCACCCGACGCTGGGTTTCGAACAGCTCGCGCTCCAGCTCACGCTTCTTGGTCAGGTATTTCTGATCGGCCTCGGCGCGCAGGCCCTCCACCCGCGTGAACGGCCGTTGGGAGCCCGCTCGCCCGCGGATCGACAACAGCGCCGACGAGCCGCTCAGGTTGTCCACCAGATTGGAAATGAAATCCCCGTTGTTGGCGAAGGGCTGCACGACCTGCGGTCCGAGCACATTCAACGTGTTTAGCCACAGGCGGTCGGAAAGGATGTCCGTATCGGCAACCACCAGCACCTCGTTGGGTGTCGCTGCGTGGTCCAGATGGCCTTGCTCGTGCCGTTCGGGGAAGGCGGTGTGGAAGGTGCCGCGCACGCGCGCGGCCAGCACATAGTGTTCGTCGCCCGGGGTGTAATTGGTGAGCAGCATCGACGGATCGCCGCTGGCATCGCGCACCCGCGCCACGGGCGCGAGCATCGCCTCGTTGGAACTCTGGATCAGCGGAACCAGAGTGCTGTCGCTGTCCCGTGCGAGCTCGAAATGCCCGGCAGTGGAAACATTCACCCGCTGCAGACTGGCGGTGACCACGTCGTCGTGGTTGAGGTTCTGCGCACCCAGCCCGATCATCGCCGGATGGTTGACGCTCAGCCCGCCCAGCTCAATCGGCAGGGACTGGCTTCGGTCCAGTACCACCTGGTCGGCGTTGTATTCGATGCCCCAGGCGGCGAACAGCCGTGGCAACGACGACTGGTGGTCGTCGGCCACGCCGTTGGCATCGACGAAGGGTGCATTGTCCATCTCGGCAAGGGGGTCGACGAACACCAGCAGGCGGCCACCGCGCAGCACGTATTGATCCAGTGCGTAGAGCGCTTCATCGCCCAGGTGCTTGGGATGAATCAGCATCATTACCTTGATCGCCGGGTCGATCGACTTCAGGTTGTTCCCGTCGATCATCCGCACGTCGAACAACTGGCTCATCTGCCGCACCACCGTCCAGGGCTCTTCGCCGATCAGCGGGTTGCCGTTGACCGGCAGGCTTGAGAGCACGCCGATCGCAGGGCGTGTGCGGCCGCTGAGCTCATACACCAGCTTGGCAACGTCGTACTCGAGGAAAGCCTCGCGGGCCGGGTCGAAATAGGGCAGTGACAGCGTGTCGTTCGCCGAGGTATCGGCCAGGCGACGACCCACCAGGCCGAAGAACCCGTGCTCACCGTTGCTGCCGCCGGTGATGGTGTTGAGGCCCGCACCCTCGGCGGCGTCCTCGTCATCGGAATAAGGTACCGGATCGATCACCCGCAGGCGGATGCGTCCATGGCTGCGGGCGGTGACCTCGCGCAGCATCTCGCGCACTCGCTGCTCGTAGCTTCGCAGCTGCGGCAGGTTTCGCGTGGCGTGGTCGGAGAAATACATGGTGAGCTGGATCGGCTGCTCCACGCTGTCGATGATGCTGAGCGTGCCCGGCGTGAGCGTATAGAGGTGATCGGCAGTGAGGTCCACCCGTGCGGTGCGCATGGTCCTTGAACTGACCAGCACCACCAGGATGAACAGGGCGGCCAGGGCAAACAGGCCCAACCATACCCGCAGGCGGCGGTTGCCGATCAGGTATGGCAACTTCATCGCGCCCGCCGGAAATCGAGCAGGATCACGCCGGCTGTCAGCCAAGCCAGGATCGTCGCCACGAAATAGATGACGTCGCGGAAGTCCAGCACGCCGCGCGCGATCGCCTCCGAATGCCGCGTAATCGACATGTAGGACAGTGCGCCGAGCAAGCGAGGCGATACGGCGTCCTGGAAGAAATCAAGCACCTGGGACTGGCCGGCGAGCAGTAACAAAAAGCAGACGGTCGCGGTCAGCAGGAAGGCGATGATCTGGCTGGACGTGGCCGCCGACATGCAGATGCCGATGGCCAGGAATGCACCTGCCATCAGCCAGCTACCGAGGTAACTTGCCAGGATCACGCCGTTGTCCGGAAGACCCAGGTAATTGACCGTGATCCAGATCGGGAAGGTCAGCACCAAGGCGATGGCGACGAAACTCCAGGCGGCAAGGAACTTGCCCAGCATGGCCTGCGTGGTGGACACCGGCATGGTCAGCAGCAGTTCGATGGTGCCGCTGCGCGATTCCTCAGCCCAAAGTGGCATCGCCACCGCTGGCACCAGCACCAGGTACAACCACGGATGTATGGCGAAGAAAGGCTGCAGGTCTGCCAGGTTGCGATCGTAGAAATCGCCGGCGTAGAAGGTGAGCAATCCCGCCAGCACCAGGAAGATCACCAGGAATACATAGGCCAGCGGGGTAGAGAAATAACTGCCCAGTTCGCGGCGGGCGATGGCGATGATGGCGCTCATGCAGCTCTCGCGCCGGTGGTGATCTGACGGAACACCTCGTCCAGGCGTCCACGTTCGAGTTGGATTTCGGTCACCGCGAGATTTTGCATGCGCAGCAATTGCTGCACTTCTTCCATGATCGCCTTGCCCTCGCGCGGGAATACGGTGACGCGTCCATCGAGCGGATCCACTTCCACCGAGGCGACATCCGGCAGGCGGCCGAGCATTTCCTGCGACACGCCGCTGCCGGGTGCACTGAACGATACCGCGCCGTGATAACGCGACCGTGCCTCCAGTTCCGCTGGCGTGGCGTCTGCCAGCAGACGCCCATTGGCAATGATCGCCACGCGGTTGCACAAGGCGTGCACTTCTTCCAGCAGATGGGTGGAGATCAGGATCGTGCGCTCGCGGGCCATGGCATCGATGAGCGCCCGCACCGCATGCTTCTGGTTCGGATCCAGTCCGTCGGTGGGTTCATCGAGCATCAGCACCGGAGGGTCGTGCAGGATGGCCTGGGCCAGTCCGACGCGACGGCGCAAGCCCTTGGACAACGTGGCGATCGTGGTGTCCAGTACTTCATCCAGTTGCAGCCGGCCGACCACCACGTCGAAGCGGCGGAAAATGACATCCGCCGTCATGCCGCGCACGCGGGCAACGAAGGTGAGGAATTCACGCACCGTCATCTCGCTATAGCTGGGCGCTCCTTCGGGCAGGTATCCCAAAGCCTTGCGCGCCTCGCGCGGCTGCGTGCGGACGTCGAAACCACACACGCGGGCTGTTCCCGACGTGGGAGTCAGGAAGCCGGCGATCATGCGCATGGCCGTGGACTTGCCCGCACCGTTGGGGCCCAGGAGGCCCAGCACCTGGCCAGGCTCCGCCCGCAGGGTCAACGCGTCGACGGCGGTAAGGCTGCCATAGCAACGGGTGAGCTGGTCGGTTTCGATCATGCGACGCGTCTGGCCCCTGGTTTGAGCGCGAATGTAACATTGCGGGTAACCGTTCTAAGAACACTTCGGCGCCGGCAAGTTCAGCTGGGAAAAAAAAGGCTCCCCGTGGGGAGCCTTTTTTCCAGGCGCGTGCTTAAGGCGCTTACTGCTGGGTCGGCGCGGTCCCTGCGGCCGCCGGGGCGGCCGCGGTGCCGGAAGCCGCCGGGGCGCCAGCCGTGCCGGACGAGGCCGGGTTGTCCTGCAGGCCCGGATTCTTCATGCCAGCTTCCTGTTCCGGGGTCTTTTCCGGAACGTCACCCTGCAGCGGCAGGTAAACCTCGAACTTCTGCTCGTCGTAGCCCTGCACCGTGCCATGGGCGTCGGTGGTCGGTGCCTTGACCTGGATGTCATAGATGCGATTGGTGAAGTCGTCGTACTTATAGCCGTGGGTCTGGGCGAACTGCTGCTCCTGGATGCGCACCACGGGCACGCCTGCGGGGTTGCCATTCCACTCGGCCTTAAGCGCCTTGCCACCGAAGGCAAGCACTGCGCGGACCTTGTCGTCGACGATCACGTTGTTGAACTTGTCTTTGCTACCCGGCGTGGTGTCATCGGCGGGCGCAGCGGCCGAACCACTGGTGGAGGCAGCGGCCGGATCGAGCTTCGGACGGCTGGCAGCTGTGAGTTCAACACTCTGGCCGTTCAGGTTCAACGTGGTGGTGTTGATCGGCAGCGCGACGTCGAACGTGTAGTTCTGGTCGCCGTAGTTCGTGGTGAAGGTGATGCGCGGGCCGGTGACCTGCACATTCAACTTCTTGGCGGCGGCCTCCAGTTGCTTGACGGCGTCATCGAGCGCGGTGTCCAGCTCGGTGAGGTTGCGCGGCGACTGGCTTGAGATGAACAGCACCGGGGTAGGCTGCGTATCGACGATTTCCGGATACAGCTTGCTGTAGTCGCCCTGCGGGATCGAGGCCACCATGTTCTGCATATTGCTGAGGCCGAACTGGATGAAGTTATCCGGCTGGCCGTGGATGTACAGGTTGGAATAGCGGTTGATCAGGTTCCAGCCGTAATTTACGTCGTAAGCCATCTTGACGTTCGTCAGCTTGCCCTGGCGACCGGTGCGTTCCAGGTCGATGGTGAACTTCTTGTCGGTGCCGCTCCAGTCGTTGTCGAGGTTCCACACGATGGTGGCCTTGCCCTCGTCACCGACCTGCGCAAAGGCGGGAGTCAACGAAGCGACTTCCAGGCTGCCGTTACCGACGGACTTGTCGTCGGAGGTCCAGGAGGTCTTGGCGCCCTGGCCATAGGCGGGGCCTGAGAGCTGGTATTTCAGGTGGCGGTCGAGCTGCCCGAGCATGGAGTACTCGGGGAACCGACGGAAATTGGCAAAAACATCGTAGAGCTGGCGAACGTCTTTGTTGACCTTCACCGTACGATCCACGTGGCCCTGCGAAGGCATGGCCACGCCGGCGACGACGCCGAGGATGGCAACGATCACAAGGGCAGCAAGAAATTCTAACAGACGCGTCATTCCACGATTCTCCGAACGTCTCAACTTGGTCGGGCCGCCGCCTGGGGATGCTGGTCGCCGGCACGGACTCCCCACCCTCGGATTGCCCGTGGCGGGGCTTTCGCCGGCGCCAAAGTAGACGATGGTAGCTGCTTGGGCGCGTGAACGCCATCAGGTTCCGACAGCCTTCCGGAAGGCCATATTGAGGCGCGGCGCGCCTCCTAGACGATACCCAGTTCCAGAGCCTTCAGTACCGCGCGCGTACGGTCGCGTACGCCGAGCTTGGAAAGGATGTTCGATACGTGGTTCTTCACGGTGCCTTCCGCCACCCGGAGGGAATTGGCAATTTCCTTGTTGCTGTAACCGCCGGAAAGAAGCCTGAGGATTTCCGTCTCGCGCTCGGTGAGCGGATCGGGCTGTTCCAGCGAGGAAAACTGGTTCTGGATGCGCCCTACCCCTGCAAGCAGCCGCTGGGTCACCATCGGCGCCACCAGGGAACCGCCGGCGGCCACCGTACGCACCGCCTCCACCAGTTGTTCCAGCGAGACATCCTTGAGCAGGTAGCCACGGGCGCCGGCCTTCAACCCCTGCAGCACGAGCTGGTCGTCGTCGAAGGTGGTCAGGATGATGGTCGGGGGAAGCTCGTTCCGCGCCGAAAGGGCCTGGAGCACTTCCAGCCCGCTCATGTTGGGCATGCGCAGGTCGAGCAACACCACGTCGGGCTTGACCTGGGGGATCATCTGCACCGCCTGCGCGCCATCGGCACATTCGGCAATCACGCGGATGTCGTCGGCCAGGTCCAGCAGCGATCGGACGCCCTGGCGGACCAGGTTCTGGTCGTCGACGAGACAGACGGAAATCATTGGTTATCCCCTGCGATGGGCCATTGGATGGAGTATCGGATAGTCAAGGCGATCATGCCTCCACCGGCCACGCACCGGGCCCACGCGCCGGCGAATGCGCCAGCGAGGGTACCTCGCCGAGGGGCAAGGTGACGCGGAGGCTGAAGCCGCCGGGCACGCTGGTATCGACGTTAACAGTACCGCCGAACTCGGCCAGGCGCTCGCGCATACCGTTCATGCCGTTACCGGGCCGGTATTGTGCGGCGCCACGGCCGTCGTCGCGGGCGATGAGTTGCAGCGAGCCGGGATCGGGGTGTTCGAACGCCAGCCAGAGGTTGCGGGCGCCTGAATGGCGCACGGTATTGGTGACGATCTCCTGCAGGCAGCGCAGCAACATCTGCGCGCGGCGAGGGTCTTCCACTTCGAATCGCGGCGGCGTGGACAGGTGCACGTTCAGGCCCGGCACGCCTTCGATGAGACTGCGCAGCGCCTGGGTGAGATCGATGGCATCGTCCTGGCGAAGCTCCGAAACCACGTCACGTACGTCGGCCAGCAGGTGTTTGGCGGTGGATTGCGCCTTTCGCACGTGGGCGCCCGCCGCTTCGTTGGTAAGGTGGCTTGCCACTTCCAGGTTCAGGGTAAGCGCCGTGAGGTGGTGGCCCACCAGATCGTGCAGGTCGCGGGCGATGCGCATGCGCTCGGCGATGCGGCTGGATTCAGCCAAAAGCGCCCTCGTGGCCCGGAGTTCGGAGTTGAGCCGGCGCTGTTCTTCGCGCTCGCCAGCCTGCTGGCTGGCCACGGTGGAGGTAACGAACGTCAGGGCCGAGAAGCTGAAATACATGCATGACTGCATCAGCGCCACCAGCCAGGTGAAGCCCGGCGTATTCCTGATAACGGGAATAAGTGCCAGGTGCGCCATCACCATCCATACCAGGCCCAGCGGCAGCGGGACCAGCCACGGCAAGGTCGCAGCGATGATCACCAGCAGCAGCGCATGCAGGCCCGACTGGCTGAACCAGCCGATGGCCATGGCCATGAAGGTGAGCATCAGCAGCCCCGCCACCTTGGCCCAGGAACTCACTTTCGCGTTGAGGTCGCGCGTCATCAGCCAATAGGTGATGCCAAAGAGCACGTAGCACACCGTCCACAGGGTGAGCGACAGCTCCGGACGCCCCAACTGGTGCAGGCGCTGGGCTGTCAGCGGGGTGGAAAGCGGCATGCCCACGCAGATGTAGACGAAGAATGCCGCGTACCGCAGCAGCCGGGTGTGGTTGAAATAAGGCCAGGGCATAGGCGCATCATAGGGCGAGCCCCGCCCCCCGGAACATGGCTAAGGTCATGCCTTAAATGCCATAATGCCGGCTTACCGGGGCCCGAACGCGGTCTTTAGTCGAAACAACTGGGCGGAGCACCGAATGGCCCTTGCCATCCGCGACGTGGAAGAGCGCGACCTGGACGCCGTGCTGGCGCTCAACAACACCGCCGGTGCGGGCATCCTCGCCACGGATCCAGACCGTCTCCGGTTCCTTTTCGACCAGGCCCACTACTTCCGCGTGGCGGAAATGAACGGCGTCATCGCCGGCTTCCTGATCGCCTTCCGCGCCGACGCGGCCTACGAAAGCCCCAATTACCGCTGGTTCCAGGCCCATTACGAGAGTTTCGTCTACATCGACCGCATCGTCATCGGGGCCGCCTGGCAGGGACATGGCCTGGGTCGCATCTTCTACTGCGACGTGGGCAGTTATGCCGAGGTCCGCGTGCCGATCCTCACCTGCGAGGTATTCCTGGAGCCGCGCGACGACATGGCCGTGCTGTTCCATGGCACCTTAGGGTTCCAGGAAGTGGGCCAGCAGACCATGGGCGCCTCCGGCCCCAAGGTGAGCCTGCTGGCCCGTGAACTACCCAGTTTTTCCTTTGTCCGCGAGCGTTACCTGGAAGGTAATGGCTTGCCGGACACCGCCTGGCTGCGCGAGCGCAGCCGTCCCTGCGACATGGCCGCGCCGCATGCGTTGGCGGCCGGAGACAAGCACTGAAGATGAATGCCCGCGTGGACACCCTTGAAGCCGCCTGCGACCTGCGTTTCGGCCAGGTAGGCATGGCCTGCGTACGCGTGCGACGCGCCGATGCCGCGGCACTGTGCGATGAACTGGAGCGCCGTGTCCGCGCGGCGCCGCAGATGTTCTCCCGCGCCGCCGTGGTGCTGGACTTAAGCCATCTGTCCGCCCTGCCCGACGACGGCACGGTCGATGCCCTGCTCGAAGCCATCCGCAGCGCAGGCATGCTGCCGGTAGGCCTGGCCTATGGCACGGCCGCCACGGAGGAACTGGCCACGCGCATGGGCCTGCCGCTGATCGCCAAGTTCCGCGCGGCCTACGAGCCTGCAGGCGGCGAAACCCAGCCCTTGCCGGAGGCCGCCGCGCCGGCACCTGCCGTGTCAACGGCGCCCGTGCGCGAACCCATCCACGAAGAGTCCGCCGCCGCGTACACGGCGATGCGCCATGCGTCCGGCGCCGTGCGTTCGGGACAGCAGGTGTATGCACGCGATCGTGACCTTGTGGTGAACGCCGCAGTGGCCAATGGCGCCGAAGTCATTGCCGACGGCTCCATCCACGTTTACGGTAGCCTGCGGGGCCGGGCCATGGCCGGCGCGCAGGGTGACACCAGCGCGCGCATCTATTGCGCCGACTTCCACGCCGAACTCGTGGCCATCGCTGGCCATTACCGGGTTTTCGAACACATTCCCGCCGACCTGGAAGGCCATGCCGTGCAATGCTGGCTGGAAGGCGAAAAGCTATTGATCGCCCGGCTCTAGGGCCGAACCGCGATCGCAAATCGACACACCACCACAACAAGAACAAGCAAGTGGAGACAACATTGGCTGAGATCATCGTCGTTACGTCGGGCAAGGGCGGCGTGGGCAAGACCACGAGCAGTGCCTCGCTTGCCGTGGGATTGGCCCAGGCAGGCAAGAAAGTAGCGGTGATCGACTTCGACGTCGGCCTGCGCAACCTCGACCTCATCATGGGCTGCGAACGGCGCGTGGTGTACGACTTCATCAACGTCGTACAGGGCGAAGCCTCGCTCAAGCAGGCCCTGATCAAGGACAAGCGCTACGACAACCTCTACGTGCTGGCCGCCTCGCAGACCCGGGACAAGGACGCCCTCACCCTGGAAGGCGTCGAGAAAGTCCTTGATGGCCTTGGTGCCGAAGGCTTCGAGTACGTCGTATGCGATTCCCCCGCCGGTATCGAGAAGGGCGCGCACCTTGCGATGTATTTCGCCGACCACGCGGTGGTGGTGGTGAACCCGGAGGTTTCCTCCGTGCGCGACTCCGACCGCATCCTGGGCCTGCTTGCCAGCAAGACGCGTCGCGCCGAGCGCGGCGAGGGCGCCATCACCCAACACCTGCTGCTTACCCGCTACAACCCAACGCGAGTGGAAGCCGGGGAGATGCTCTCGGTGAAGGACGTGGAGGAAATCCTCGGCATCAAGGTGGTGGGCGTGATCCCCGAATCGGAAAACGTATTGGCCGCGTCGAACGCCGGCGTACCAGTGATCCTCGACGAAAATTCCTTTGCCGGGCAAGCCTACACAGACGTTGTTTCGCGGCTTCTGGGCCAGGAGCGGCCATTGCGCTTCATTGAAGTGCAGAAGAAGGGCTTCCTCAAGCGCGTCTTCGGGGGTTAAGGCATGGGTATCCTCGATTTCCTCAAGCGCAAGCCCGAAGCCACCGCAGGCGTAGCCAAGGAGCGGCTGCGCATCATCGTGGCCCAGGAACGCAGCACGCGCGGCGCTCCGGATTACCTGCCGCTGCTCCGCAATGAACTGCTCGAAGTGATCCGCAAATACGTCAACGTCGATGTGGATGCGGTGAACATCACCCTTGACCGCGACAGCGGCCACGAAGTGCTCGAGCTCTCCGTCGCCCTGCCCGAGCACAAGCCCGGCTAGGCACCCATGGACGTGTTGCGCATGCGCGACGTCGGCTTTGCCGCGTCGCGCGAACTCCTGGGGCGACATGGCTTGCAGCTTGTCGAAGTGCCCGAAGGCGACGCCATCCCCGGCAGTTATTGGGGCGACGATGAAGCCGGGCTGATCGGCCTTACCGTCTACGCCCGGCCCGATACTCCCGTGCACTCCCTGCTGCACGAAGCCAGCCACCTGCTGGTGATGTCACCGGAACGCCGCGTCGCCGTGCACACCGACGCCACCGATTCGATCGAAGAAGAAGACGCAACCTGTTATCTGCAGATCGTGCTGGCCGACGATTTGCCTGGCGTGGGAAGCGAACGCGTGATGCAGGACATGGATACGTGGGGTTACACGTTCAGACTGGGATCGACCAAGGCGTGGTTCGAAAACGATGCCGCGGAAGCCAGGGCGTATGTCACCGGCGCGGGGTACATCTCCAGCTAGCCGGCCAATGCTGGATCCATCACAGCGTCCAGCCACTAGAGCTGGAAATTAGACTCACTACACGAACACTATCACCCTCGCGGCTGTACACAAGCACGTGCTTGCCATCATTGCATGGACATACGTATGTCCCGGGAACGGATCCCCGTTTATACGTGACAACACCATCAAGCATGTCCGCCGCGCGCTCGATATAGTCGTCCTGCCGACGGGCAGCCGCCGGATCAATCGTGGCTAGGCGAAGGAATAGCTCTGCGCGCCTCATATAAGCGGCGCGAGCCCAACTTACGGCCATAACTAACCTGGTTTTTTGGTGGGGAATGATGCCTTGAGTACCGCCATGCGTCCGTTCACTTCCCCAGCAGGCAGTACAGGACCTTTCGTGGCGTACGATCTGCGAATTTCTTCCTCGACGTAAGCCTCGTAGGAAGCACTATTCCCCGATGACGGGGTAACGAGGTTGTCGAAGGACTCGTCGAACACGAGCGCTGCCAATTCCATGGCGAAACTCCCTTGATGTGAACCTGGTTTGGCTAACAGTTTGATCGCGATGTCACGAGAAGAAAATCGGCGCACGTCGCCGGCAACCGTAGCCAGTGTCTTACGCGTGCCGCACATCACCAACTCGATGCACCAATGGGCCGTCTCGTGGACGATGCGGACATTCTGCAGACCATCCGCAGCCACGATATCGCGCAAGGCCTTCAACGAAATTAAGTGGCCCATGACGGATCCAGGATTCCTGGGAGCGAAATCGTAACCGACAACAGTCGGCCTTTCCTGTACTTTTCACCCAAATTTATGACGATCAGATTCATGACGATCAGACCAGCCTCAAATACCACCGCCACGACACCAGACCGATGCCGCACAAGGCGCTGGCTCCCAATGCCAGCCCAAGCATGTCCACCGACAGTAAAGGTGACAGCACGCCAGCGACGATGGCCGTGAACAGCAGGCTGGCGAAGGCCTGAACGGAAGACGCTCCGCCGCGCTGGCGGGGAAAGCGGTCCAGCAACAGCAGGGTGAGCGTGGGAAAGGCCATCTGCACGCCGGCGCCGTAAAGCAGCAGGGGCAGCGTGGACCACGGCACCATCGGATGCGGCAAGGCGAGCGCCAGCACGATGTTGATGGCGCAACTTCCCAGCATCAGCACGTAGCCGATGTTCACCGTGCGCGTGGGCGTCATGCGCCCGGCCAGGCGGCCGGAGGCGAAGGCGCCGGCCACCATGCCGCTTATCACGGGAATGAACAACCACGGAAAACCCTGCGCGGAAAGCCCCAACAGTTCGCGAATCATCCGCGGCGCCGAGGCGATGTACAGGAACAGTCCGGAGAAGTTGATGGATGCGGCGATCATCAGCGGCCAGAACGGCCGGTCCCGGGCGATGTTCGCGTAGGAAGCCAGCAGCGGCCTGGGACGGAAGCTGGTGCGGGCCTCGTGCGGGTGCGTTTCATCAAGGAAACGCCACAGGGCCACCGTGAGAACTACGGCAAAACCCGTGAGCGCCCAGAAAATGCCGCGCCAGCCATCGATACCGAGCAGCCATGCACCGACCATGGGCGCCACCGCCGGCGCAACGCCGAAGATCATCATCACCTTCGACATCATCTTCTGTGCATCTTCCCCATGCAGGGTGTCGCGCACCACGGCACGGCCAACCACGATGCCGGCGCCGGCGCAGAGCCCCTGGAGCATCCGGAAGGCAAGCAGGCCCGTGAAGGACGTGGCCATGGCGGCGCCCGCCGAGGCCAGTGCATACAACCCCATGCCGATGACGATGACCGGCTTGCGCCCGAAGGCGTCGGAGATGGCGCCGTGGAACAGGTTCATCGCGGCATAGGCAAACAGGTAGACGCTGATGGTCTGCTGCAGCGCGACCTCGCCTACGCCGAAGGCATGGCCGATGTCCGGGAAGCCCGGGAAAATGGCGTCGATCGAAAACGGGCCGATCATCGACAGGCCAGCCAGCAACCACGGCAGGTTGCGCCGGAGGGTATGGGCGGGCGAAGTCATCAGACGACAAGTATAGTGACGACCAACCTTTATATGCTCAGGTTAAACGACATGGGTTTGAACGCGTTCCTTGCCGTTGGGGTTGGCGGCATGCTCGGTTGCTGGTTGCGCTGGGGGCTGGCCCTGGCCTTCAACGCGGCGGTACCGAACCTGCCGATGGGCACGCTTGCCGCCAACCTGGTGGGCGGATTGCTGATGGGTTGCACGCTGGGCGTGGTCGAGCACTACCCTGCCCTGTCACCGGAGCTGCGCCTGCTCATCGCCACCGGTTTTTTAGGCGGCCTCACCACGTTTTCAACCTTCGCCGCAGAGTCCGCCACCTTGCTTCTGAAGGGCCAGTACGGATGGTTCGCCGCCCACATCATGATTAACCTCGCAGGCTCCATTGCCGCCGTGATCGCCGGACTTGCCCTGGTGCGGATGCTTACCCGTAGCGCCTGATGCCCTTGCCACGGCACAATGAGTCGTGGCGTGCTAACCGAAGGGGGGTTTGGCGTGAATTCCGATTCGCTCAAGCAACGCGCCCGCGACCTGCTTGCCCAGGCCGGCGTGGCCCTGGACGGTCCCGGTCCGACGGACCTTCACGTGCTCAACGACGGTTTCTATGCGCGCGTGTTCGCCCACGGCACCCTGGGCCTGGGCGAAAGTTACATGGATGGCTGGTGGGACGCGGCCGACCTTGCCGGCTTCTTCACCCGGGTACTTCGCGCGAACCTGGACGACGCGCTCACCACCATCGACACCCTGCTTGCCCACCTGAAGGCGCGGCTGATCAACGTGCAGCGTGGTGCCCATGCCTGGGAGGTGGGTAAGCGCCACTACGACCTGGGCAACGATCTGTTCGCTGTCATGCTTGGCAAGCGCCTGGTGTATTCATGCGGTTACTGGTCCCGGGCCCGAGACCTGGACCAGGCCCAGGAAGACAAGCTCGACCTGATCTGTCGCAAGCTGCAATTGAAGCCCGGCCAGCGCGTGCTGGACGTGGGTTGCGGGTGGGGCGAGGCGTTGAAATTCGCCGCCGAGCGCTACGGCGTGACTGGCGTGGGTATCACCGTGTCCGCCGAACAGGCCGCCTACGCCCGCCAGTTGTGCGCAGGCCTGCCGATCGAGATCCGCCTGCAGGACTACCACGAACTCGACGAGCGCTTCGACGCGATCCTTTCAGTGGGCATGTTCGAACACGTGGGCGCCAAGAACCATCGAGCGTGGTTCGAGATGGCGCGGCGTTGTGTCAACGACGATGGCCTGGTGCTGCTGCATTGCATCGGATCACATGCCACCGTGACCCGTCCGGACCCCTGGATTGACCGTTACATCTTCCCCAACTCGCTTATCCCCAACGCATCCCAGGTAACACACGGGCTCGAAGGGCTGTTCGTGGTGGAAGACTGGCATAACTTCGGGGCCGACTACGACCTGACCCTGCAGGGCTGGCGTGCCAATTTCGAAGCCGGGTGGCCGTTGTTGCGCGACCGCTACGATGAACGCTTCCGCAGGATGTGGCTGTTCTACCTGTCGTGCTCGGCCGCGATCTTCCGAAGCCGGCGCGATCAGCTTTGGCAGCTCACCCTGAGCCCGCGCGGCGTCATGGGTGGCTTGCAGGTGCCGCGTTAGGCCGCGCCACGGCGTACATCTGCCAGGCGATCTTCTTCAATAGCGCCTGGCGGTCGTCGCCTTCCACATACAGGTTGAAATGCGTGCGGCCTTCGATGAACTGGACGCTCGACGTTGCATGCAGGGCATCGAGCGTGTCCTTCAACCGGTGCGCGGCGCCGTCGAGGTAGAAGGTATCGGCCGTGCCGACATAGACGTGGATCTTGCCGTCCAGGTCGCCCTTCAGCTGCGGCCAGTCACGCTTCAAACGATAGGCAATGTCGAAGTGATCGCGCCAGTACGCCACCACGGCCGGATCCACCTTGCCGGTGGCGCGGTCGAACATCGGCACGGGCCGGCCATCGGCGCCACGCGGCGAGAACACCCATTCGAATGAGGCCAGCTGGCCGCCATAGGCGTTGATCACCTGCTCAAGCTTGGCGAACGTCTCAAAAGTGGCGATCACCTGGCCCTTGTCGCGCACCAGCGGCGTGGCCGTTCCATCGGCCTTGCGATACATGTTGGCGTTGGGCGCATAAAGATCGACGCCGGTGAAATCGTGGAAATCCGAAGGATCCGGCGAGGTCGACCAGGTACCGCCGAAAATTTTCGGGTAGCGCACCTGCAGCCACAACGTGGCCCAGCC
>NZ_DASYDG010000024.1:0-8336 GCF_036499745.1 Pinirhizobacter sp. | reverse complement strand
CGGCGACATCCTGGGCTTCGTAAGCCTGAACGGACGCAAGGTGGAAGCGCTGTTCGTCGATCCTTCGCACATGGGCAAAGGCGCAGGCCGCCATTTGCTGCAGCATGCGCGCGCGCTCAAGGGCTCGCCGTTGATCCTGGATGTCAACGAGCAAAATCCCACGGCGCTGGCTTTCTACCAAAAACAGGGCTTCTCTGTCACCGGCCGCTCGCCGGTGGACGGCATGGGCTTAGCCTTTCCCCTGCTTCACCTGGCCGAGGCCTGCTAGCTCGATCACATACACATACACAGCCGCACCGGGAGGTTTATCCGCGGCCTTCATATGCAGGCCATCGGCTTGCTGGGGCCAGGTGACCTTGCCCGTGGCTCCGAGCAAACGCACCGCGGTTACCTTGTCCGTTGCACCAAGCGTGTGGATCACGCTTGCGCCATCGACCGGCCATCCCAACGCAATCGCATACAGCCTGCCGTTATTCACCGTGAAGCGAAAATCCGCCGCGGTATAAGGCCTGGATTTGTCCTCCTGGAAGGACCCGCCGACGAACTGGGTGGGCCTGGTTGGCTTGCTCGGGAGTGATCTTCCCCGCCGCGGGAGCGGTAGCGGCGGCTTGGGCGCCCGCGGCGCCGGGCATGGCGAGCGTCGCGGCAAAGAGCCACGCGGGCACGGGCCAGGTCCTCTTCATCATCATCCCTTTGGTGTACGTAGCCGATGGCGCAAGTTAGCAGCGCAAGCCCATGCCGCCGCGCAATGTGGCGAACGCAAATGAAGAAACGTTAACCAGCCCCCTTAATTTCGTAATTGTGTGCGTTACCCCCGCACTGACAGGATGCGCCCAGCCTGGCGTCGGCACTTGCCGCGGGCCAGGACCATAAGAACAGCCGGTAGTTGCCGCCGCCCGGCACGATAGTGACGATGTGGGAAGGGTTAGTGATGAATGAAATGAAGCCCGGAAACGGGAAGCGCCGGCCGATACGTCCTGTGGCCCTGGCCAGGCTCTCCGTGGCCATCGCCGGCTGCATGGTCTTCCTGTACGGTCCAGCCACGCTGCATGCCCAACAGGCACCCGCCGCGGGCCAGGCAGACACGGCGACCCAGGATACGGCGACAGCCGGGCAGCCCAATGCCACCCCGGATCAGAAAGCCAAGGACAAGAAGAAGGACGACAAGAACGCCACCGAACTCGGTGCCGTCACCGTCACCGGCGTACGCGCAAGCCTTGCCTCGGCACAGTCGATCAAGCAGAACGCCGACCAGATCGTCGATTCGATCGTCGCCACCGACATAGGCAAGCTGCCCGACACTAACGTGGCCGAGGCATTGCAGCGCATTTCGGGCATCCAGATCGACCGCAACTATGGCGAAGGCAGCAACATCGCCATCCGCGGCCTCACCCAGGTGCGCACGGAACTGAACGGCCGCGACAGTTTTACCGCTAACGGCGGCCGTTCCTTGAGTTTTGAGGATGTCCCTTCGGAACTCCTGGCCGGCATCGACGTGTACAAGAATCCATCGGCGGAAATCGTCGAGGGCGGCCTTGGTGGCACGGTGAACCTGCGCACGCACATGCCCTTCGACTTCACCGGCCAGAAGGTGGCGGTGACCGGCGAATGGGACTATGCCGACCTTGCCAAGAAAGGCAAGCCCGCGGCCTCGGGCCTATACAGCAACCGCTGGAACACCGACGCCGGTGAATTCGGCGTGCTGGTGGACGTGGCCTACCAGAAGCACGCCTTCCGCCAGGACGTGATCAGCACCGAGCCGTTCTACGCCGTCACCGGCAACCCGAACGACCCCACCACCAACTACGCCGGCTACGAAGGACGCCAGCTGGAAGTGCCCCATGGCGGTGGCGTGGGCGAAACCTACGGTGACCGCCGCCGCATCGGTACCTCGGTGGCGCTGCAGTGGCGGCCCAACGACAAGACCGAGCTCTACCTGCAGGGCTTGCGCTCCGACTACTCATTCAAGTGGCGCGATTACTCGTATTTCGCCTACACGTCGACCTCGCCGATCACACCCGTACCCGGTGCACCGGTGTCGTTCAACGACAACGGCGATTTCCAGAGTGGCTCCTTCTCCGATGTACCGGTGGATTCCAACAGCAGCCTGACCACGCGGCGCTCGAAGACCACCGATATCTCATGGGGCGGCACCTATCAGGCCACCGATGCCCTGCACCTGTCCACCGACTTCCAGTACATCAAGGCGACCACCAAGGAGCTGCGCTACATCCTGTCCACGCACACCATGGCACCGGTGTTCACCCAGGACATTACCGGCGCCATTCCCACGCTCACCGTACAGGGCAATACCGACGCCGGTGGCGTGCTGACCGACCCGTCGCAGGCCAGCTACGGCTACCTGCTCGACCACAAGGACCGCAGCATCGGCCATGAATTCGCCTGGCGTGCCGATGGCGAATACACGTTCGATTCGACCTTCCTGCAATCGTTGACCTTCGGGGTACGCACCACCAACCGCCGCGCCGTCACCGACAGCACACCTTATCGTTTCGCCGGTATTTTCCAGCCGCTGTCAAATTTCCCGGGCTCGACCTGGTCGGTCAACAGCTACGGCGACTTCTTCCGCGGTGATGCCGACGTGTTCGGCGCCACCATCGCGCCCAACCCGGCGCTGCTGAACGACTATCCCGGTTCGCTTTCCCAGTTCGGTGTCACGGACCTGCTCAAGTACGGCCCGGCCGACACCAACAAGCAGGGCGAGAAGACCTACAGCGCCTACGCCATGCTGCGCTTCGGCTGGACCATGGGCGATATTCCCGTCGACGGCAATTTTGGCGTCCGCGGCGTGCGTACCAACGTCACCGCCGATGGCGTGGTGAACGATACCAACGGCGACGGCGGCTATTCGCCACTGAACGTGGACACCACGTACAACTCGGTGCTGCCGAGCCTGAACCTCAACGTGCACTTCACCGATACCCTGCAGTGGCGAATCGCCGGCTCCAAGGGCCTGTCGCGGCCCAGCTTCGACGATATGAACCCGGTGACCAGCCTGAGCACGCCAGACCAGGGAGGCAACAACACCTTCACCGGCTCCGCCGGTAACCCGAACCTGAAGCCGGTCAAGGCTGATCAGTTCGATACCTCGCTGGAGTGGTATTTCAAGCCCGGCGCCCTGGCCTACGTGGCGTTGTTCTACAAGAACGTCAACGGCTTCATCTCGCATACCAACATCGAGCAGCCTTTTGCCGTTCCCAACCCCGATGGCACCAGCACGGTGCAGAACTACCTGATCAACCGCCCGGTGAACGGTGGCAACGGCAAGATCCGTGGCGCGGAGATGGGCCTGACCTACTTCTTCGACTTCCTGCCCACGCCCTTCGATGGCCTGGGCGTGGAAACCAATTACACGTACGTGTATTCCAAGGCTCCGAGCCCGGATGCCGCCGATACCTCGGGCAACCCGCTGCAGGTGCCGCTGGAAGGCCTGTCGAAGAACAGCTACAACCTGATCGGCATCTACGAAAAAGGCCCGATCGAGGCCCGCCTGGCCTACAACTGGCGCAGCAACTGGGTGGTGACCACCCAGGGCAACGGCACGGGCAGCCTGCCGGTGTTCGACAAGTCGTATGGCCAGCTCGATGCATCGCTTACCTATCGTGTGAGCGACCAGCTCTCGGTGACCGGCGCGGCAGTGAACCTGACCAACACGAAACGGCGTACGATCTTCGGCGTGGACACTCGCCCGCGCGATGTCCAGATCAACGATCGCATGTATTCGTTGAGGTTGATGTACAGTTTCTGATGAGCCTACTGCCAAGCTCCACCGGTGGCGCGCCTGAAAACGCGTCGCCGGTGTTCTCGATAAGCCTGTTGATGCTGCTTTCCGTCGCCGCCCAGGCCACGGATATTCCCTACCAATGGCGCAATGTGCGTATCGGCGGCGGTGGGTTCGTCTCAGGGCTCGTCTTCGACCCCACCACCGCAGGGGTTGCTTACGCCCGTACGGATGTCGGCGGCGCCTATCGCTGGAACGCCGCGATATCCCGCTGGACCCCGCTCACCGACTGGGTGGACGCCGACCACGCCAACCTGATGGGCATCGATGCCATGGCGCTGGATCCATCGGACACCCGGCGCCTGTACCTGGTGGGCGGCACCTATACGCGCCCTGGCGTGGGCAACGCCGCGATGCTTCGCTCCGGCGACCGCGGCGATCATTTCGACAGCGTGGCCCTGCCTTTCCCCATGGGCGGAAACGAGCTTGGACGCGGCAACGGCGAACGCCTGGCCGTGGATCCACACAACGGCGCGGTACTGCTGCTGGGCTCGCGCAATGCCGGGCTGTGGCGCAGCGCCGACCACGGCGCACACTGGGCGGAAGTCGCCAATTTCCCGGCACAGGCAAAAACGGCCACCGCCACCAGCGGATCCCGCACGCAACCGGTGGGCATCGCTTTCGTCACCTTCGATCCCTCCTCGCGCGCGGTATACGCAGGCATTTCCACCCGGGCTACATCGGTGTTCCGATCCGACGATGGCGGCCGCAGTTGGGCCGCCGTATCGGGCCAGCCAATCGGGCTTCGGCCCACCCACATGCATCCGATGGGCAAGCGCTTCGTGCTGACCTACGGCGACGAGCCCGGCCCGGACCAGATGCATGACGGTGCGGTGATCGCCTTCGATCCGGCCACCTCGCGCTGGACCGATATCACCCCCTTGCCACGCACGAAGAACCCCTCGGGCTACGGCTGGGGCGACGTGGCAGTCGATCCGCGCAACCCCGATGTGCTGATGGCCAGCACCTTCGCCCACTACACGCCGCACGACCTGCTGTTCCGCAGCACTGACGGTGGAAAGCATTGGACCGAAGTATTCGAACGCTCAACCTTCGACCATCACCATGCCCGCTGGACGGTGGATCACACGCCGCACTGGATGGCCTCGGTAGCCATCGATCCGTTTGATCCGGACCATGTGCTCTTCGTCACCGGCTACGGCATCTGGGCGTCGCGGGACATGCGTGCGCTGGGCCGTGGCCGCGGCGTGCACTGGTGGTTCCAGGACGACGGGCTGGAAGAAACCGTGCCGCTGGGCCTGGTGAGCCCATCCGTCGGCGCACACCTGATAAGCGCGGTGGGGGATCTGGACGGTTTCCGGCATGACAACCTCGATACCGCGCCCCTGCAACTGGCCGGCCCGCCGCGCTACCAGAATGCCGAGGACATCGATGTGGCAGGCCGGGCGCAAGCCGTGATGGTCCGCACCGGTCGCATCCGGGGCAAGGTCGACATGGTGCGTGCTGCCATCTCGCGGGACGGCGGCATCACCTGGAAGGCCCTGGCCAGCGAACCGGGCGAAGGCGACGGCGCGGGCACCATTGCGGTTAGCGCGGACGGCAAGCGCATCGCCTGGCTGCCGGTGCATGCCTGGCACGTATTCGTCACTGACGACGACGGTAAGCATTGGCGGCATGGCGATGCCCTGCCCGGGGCCTCGCATGTGTTGGCCAACCGGATATCAGCCAACGTGTTTTATGCCGATGGTGCCGGGAAAGCATGGGCCAGTACCGATGGCGCGATCACTTTCGTCCCGGTCGCAGGCAGCTTCGGCGCGCGCATCGCCGCCGATCGACATCCCCACGCGCATCTTGCGATCCCACCGGATCGAAACGACGAGCTATGGTGGGTAAGTCCCGCTACCGGCCTGGTCATGGGCGACGCTGCCGGGCACCTGCTGGACACACCCACGGACATCGCCGTGGCCGATTCGCTGGGCTTCGGCCGGGCGGCGCCGGGCATGGCATACGCAACGATGTACCTGGCTGGCAAACAGGGCTCCGTACGCGGCCTGTTCCGCAGCGTCGACCACGGCGCACATTGGCAACGCATCAACGACGATGCCCACCAGTTCGGCGCGATGGGCCATGTCACGGGTGATCCGCGGGTGTTCGGACGCGTGTATTTCGCCACGGGCGGGCGCGGCATCTTTTACGGCGATCCGAAACCTGCAAAGGGTAAATCACCATGAACGTCAGACATGCCCTGGGCATCGTTGTCCTGCTGGTATCCACGCCGTCGATGGCGGTGCATGTGAACCTTGATGTCCCGCCCATGTTCGGCGACCACGCGGTGTTGCAGCGGGACATGCCGATGCGCCTATGGGGATGGGCTACGCCGGGCGGGAAAGTCATCGTGACATTCGACTCGCACCAGGCCCGGGCCACCGCGGCGGCGAACGGACGTTGGCAGGTAACCCTGCCTTCCCATGCCGCCGGTGGCCCGTACGCCTGGCAGGTAAGCGATGGAAAGCAGACCGTTACGTTCCAGGACGTGCTCGTGGGCGATGTGTACCTCGCCTCCGGCCAGTCGAACATGGAATTCGAGCTGGCCAAGGCCCGCGATAGTGCCGTGGAAATTGCCCATGCCACCGACGGTGCCATCCGAGAACTGAAAGTCCCCAACGCCTGGTCGGTGAAACCTTCCGCACGGCTCCCCGGTAGCGCCTGGGCGCCTGCCTCCCCCGCCACTGCGGGGACATTTTCCGCGGTGGCGTATTTTTTCGCGAGGGAGATCCGGGCCGACCAGCATGTCGCGGTGGGTATTATCAACAGTTCATGGGGTGGCAGCCGCATCGAGCCATGGATGGATGCCGCTACCGCGCAGGTGAATCCGTCAGCCGTTGCGGCACGGGTTGCCCGCGAAGATGCAGCCGAAGCGCAGCTGGTCGATTCGACCAGGCGCAACCTGCAACGTTGGCCGGGTGTGCTCGACGCCGGCAGCGATGGTGACTATGCCCGTTCGGATGCCGACGAGCACGACTTCGTTCCCATCCGGGTCCCCGACTTCTGGGAATCGCAGGGCTACGTCGATATGGACGGCGTGGTCTGGTATCGCACGCATGTCGCCCTTAGCCCTGAGGATGCCGCAGGCGGCATCACGCTGGGCCTGGGGATGATCGACGACTCCGACACCACGTACGTCAATGGCGTTGCCGTGGGACAAACCGTCGACGCCTGGAACGGTGTCCGGGCTTATCGGGTGCCGGCAAACGTGCTGCATGAAGGCGACAACGTGGTAGCAGTCAAGGTAACCGATCTTGGCGCCGGCGGCGGTATCCACGGCGAATCCGGCCAGTTGTTCGTAGCGAACGCGAAAGGCACGCGCCGCCCGCTCACCGGCCCCTGGTTGTTCCGTCCTTCCCGCGTGGCACTGGTACCGGCGCAGACGAAAAACCAGATACCGACCCTGCTCTACAACGCCATGATCCATCCGTTGCTGCCTGTGGCCCTGCGCGGTGTGCTGTGGTACCAGGGCGAACAGAACGCCACCGACGATCTTGCCTTCCGCTACCGCAACCAGTTCGCCGCGTTGATCAAACAATGGCGCAACCAGCTCCAGCAGCCGGCACTCCCTTTCCTGTTCGTGCAGCTGGCCAACTTCAAGCGCGGTACCGACACGCAAGCTGGCAGCCCGTGGGCGATGCTGCGCGAGTCGCAGGCATCGGCGCTGACACAACCCGCAACCGCCCAGGCGGTCACCATCGACGTCGGTAACCCGGACAACATCCATCCCAACGACAAGCAGACCGTCGGACATCGCCTTGCCCTGGCGGCCCGGCATGTCGTGTACGGCCAGTCCCTGGTATTCCACGGGCCGGCTTATGTTTCCGTTACCTTCCACGGCAGCCTTGCGCGCCTGTCGTTCGACGACGGCGGTTCGGCACTGGCCATTCGCGGCAACACAGCCCTGGGCGGCTTCACCCTGGCCGGGCCCGATCGTGACTTCCACCCCGCCACGGCGCACATCGAAGGCCACGCCATCGTCGTCCAGGCACAGGGCGTGACCGCACCCACGGCCGTGCGCTATGGCTGGAGCGAGAACCCTGTCGATGCCAACCTCATCAACGCCGCGGGCCTGCCCGCGTCGCCCTTCCGCACGGACAGCTGGTGACCTGAGTGACCAAGCCCTTATCGATCATCCTTTCATTCGCCCTGGCTGCCGTCACCGCCGGATCCTGGGCCGCGCCACTTCCGCGCATTGTCACCGAGAAGGGCAACCACGCCCTGATGGTGGATGGCAAACCCTATCTGCTGCTCGGCGCCCAGGTGAATAATTCCAGCGCATGGCCCGCCATGCTGGGCGAGGTATGGCCGGCCATCGAGCAGGTGCACGCCAACACCGTACTGGTGCCGATCGCCTGGGAACAGGTGGAGCCGCGCGAGGGAAGCTTCGATTTCAGTTTCATGGATACACTCATTACGCAGGCCCGCGAGCATCATGTGCGCCTGGTGCTGCTGTGGTTTGCCACATGGAAGAATAACGGCCCGGCCTACACGCCTTCCTGGGTGAAACTGGACAACAAGCGCTTTC